>NZ_JBDJAC010000006.1:0-256222 GCF_039652615.1 Fulvimarina fulva | reverse complement strand
TCGGGGTCTCCGTATGGTTCTCGGTTGAAGTCGCCAAACTCCACCTCGATCATACACCTCGATGGCCACCCAAGATCACACCGGCAGCGCCGGAGAAATTACACCACGTACTCGGACGCTAACGCCGTCTTCGGCTGATCGGGAACGGTCCCGCGCAGAACGCGGCGTACTTCCCTCGCGGTCAGGGACCGACCGGAAGCAATCGCGACGAGAGCCTGCTCGCGAGCCTCCACTTCCGCCTCTGCGATCAGGACGACGACACTCGGCGAGACCTTGCGCTTCAGAAGCATCTTTCGATGATCCGCCAGGACCGTATGAGCCTTTCGGAAGCCAAGAGCGGTTCGCGGATCGAGTTCGCACTCCTGTCGAACCCAGCTCGAGAAGGTGCCGCGCAGCAGTTCCGCCGCCTCCTCGAACTTCGCTCCGAGTTCGAAGACGTCCTCCAGCGCTCGGCCATTGGCGTTCTTCGCGCATTTGGCGATCGCACGCAGGCGTTGGCATTCCTGCTTCGAAGGCCGAACATTGGTTTGCGGTTCCGTCTTCGTCATCACCCATCCTCCGTGTGGTCGAAGGACGGTCTACCCTTCCGGGTTTGAACACCCGGAGAACGCGTTCGCTCAAATGCCGAGGACTTCGGCTTTTACAGAAAGGCAAATCGGAACTCGTCGCCCTCGTCTGTGCGGCCGTAGGCGTCAGCTACGGCCGTGTCTGTCGTCCTCTGGTCCGTTTGCACTTCGCCATCTTGGCGAAGTCGAGACCGCGGAACACCGAGTAGTCGATGGACGGATTGAGCGGTAGCCTTGCAAGCTCCCGGGCGCGCGTTTCGGTGATCGTCTTGTAGCCATAGCCCTCGTGCTCATCGACACTGATGGCATGGCCGGACTGAAACCTGCTGTCGCGCGGGTTGATCCCGGCGTCGCGCATGTCCTCGATCTGCCCGCCGCGCAGCGAATGGAAGACCTCCTTGCGGCTCTTCTCGACACCCGCCCGCTCGAACAGTCGCCCCATGTAGGACGAGGCGCTCTTGCTCGGATCGGCAAGGCGCATGAGTTCGGGAAACAGGAAAGCGTCGCCCAGCCCCTTCGCCCAATGCACGAAGCCGATCTCATCGAGAAAGTCGTTGAGAACGAAGAAGTTCGTGCTCGCATTCGTTTTGTATGGGACACGCTTCCAGACGCCGTTGATCTGCGTGATCCCGGATGTCTGCGCCACGTGAACGCCGTGATACTTCTCGCGGAAGTCGTGACCTTTCAGGTGAATGAGCAGGCCGAGACGTCGTCCGGTCAAGTGCCCAAGCAGCGGAAGAAGGGCATTGTCGAGAAGCCCGCTCTCGACGCCGACCTTGAAGATCGCGGAAATCTTTTCCGCACTCAAAGGCTCGGCCGAGACGGGAGGTGCGGCCGTGTTCGGCCACCAGACCCGAACATGCGTGAACGGGTTGTGGTAGCCGAGCGTCGCGGACTTGTAGCCGATCATCGTTTTAACGATGCTGACATAGCCCTCCTGAAGCGCCTTGCGCGCCAGCGGCTTGGCGTGGAGATCGCGGTTGCGGTCGATGATCTCGCGCGCCGTCATATGCTTTGGACGTTCCGCGACGCTGGCGGGCCAGAAGGTCAGGAGACTGATATAGGCCTGGAGGTCGGACCCATCATAGGTGTCAACGGGATGGTCTCCGATCAGCTCGATGAAGAGGTCCCGCCGAAAGCGGGCTGTCTTGAGATCCTTGTTCTTACCCCCGGAAGCGTCCGCCCGGGCCGCCAGATAGTCGTCAGAGACTTCACTGAAGAGCGGCATTGTCGAGGCCGGACGCGGCACGAAACGTCGATCAAGCTTGAATGCAGGGACCTTCTGTCCGTGCTCGTCCAGCAGGTCCTGCATTTGTAAGGGCGTCGACAAACTCTGCCGAGCGTCGGTCATCGTCTGCGGAACGGCCGCCGCGGGAGTTGCGATTGCCGGAGCGGCAGACTGCGATGGCGTCTGAGACGCTGGCGTCGCATCGACAGACTTGATCGCGGCTGCGGACGTTTCCGTGCCCATCAGCTTGGCAACGTACTTCTCCTTCAGCATGTCCGCATTGTCGGCAATGACTGGATTGCCTTCGGAGCCTTTGGCGATCTCACGTCCGATGTTGACCAGGCCGCGCCATCCCTCGAACGCGGCCTCCTGGTCTGGATTCGGACGAGGAGGCTCACCAGCGATGAAGGAGTGATGCGCCTTCAGCCATCCGCGCATCTCGACCAATGCTTCCTCTGGAGTTTCTCCGGAAATGGTCGGCGTTTTGTCCTCAACTTGCGCGCCGTCCTCATCTTTGCCTTCAGCCAACCGTCTGCCCCTCAACTCCTCGAACCGCCCCCGTGCGTGAGCTGCAAGGAGGTCGGCTTTGCGCCGTGCCTCGCGCGCCGAACAGGCCCCGAGACTGATCCGGATCGGCGGCCTCGAGCGACCGCCACCCAGATCCTTCGGAAGGCGGACCTGGAAGAGATAGATCGTCCCGGACCGGACGAGATAGGGACCCGCCCCGCGTCGATTGACGTCCGATTCGGTCCGCCTCGGTAATCCTCGACGCGATACACGGCACGATACACCGGACGATACACCAGCCAAAACCGACATTCCCACACTCCCGAAACGGGTGTGTCGACCGGGTCGAATGCGTGAATCAGCGGGATTTTAAGTGGCGGAGAGTGGAAAATCCGTGGCGGAGAGGAAGGGATTCGAACCCTCGATACCGTCTCCGGTATACTCCCTTAGCAGGGGAGCGCCTTCGACCACTCGGCCACCTCTCCAGAACTCCCTCATAAGCGCTAGATGGGATTCGACGCAACCCCGGTGAAGCGGGTTTGATCGGTTGTTTATGGCTGCTTGAAAATTTGTCGCTGCGCGTGGTTTTAACTCAATCTGCGAAACGAAGCGCGACACGGTTTCGAGCGGCGTTCGCAAGATTGCCCGCACCGGCCGAAGAGCTTTTCCGGGGGCAAAGCAAAATCAGGCAAACCACCCCCGGGAAAATGACCTCTGTCCACCCTTCAATCGCCAGGAAGGCCCGGTTATGAAGACAGAACGCGAAAAGCGGCGGACTGGCGCAGGATAGATTGAGGTCAAGAAAACCATGGAGAACGGCGACACCGCGCTCGTGCTCTTTTCAGGTGGTCAGGATTCGACCACCTGCCTCGCCTGGGCGCTGGAGCGCTTTTCGCGGGTCGAGACCATCGGCTTCGGGTACGGCCAGCGCCACGCCATCGAGCTCGATATCCGACCCCATGTGCTGGATCGCCTGCGATCGCAGTTTCCGCACTGGGCCGAAAGGCTTGGGGCGGACCACCTGATCGAGATCGACGCACTCGGCAAGATCAGCGACACCGCCCTGACACGCGATGCCGAGATCACGATGGAGGCCAATGGCCTTCCCAACACCTTCGTGCCGGGCCGTAACCTCCTTTTCCTCACCTTTGCCGGAGCTTTGGCCTATCGTCGCGGGCTGAAGCACATCGTGGCGGGGGTCTGCGAGACCGATTATTCCGGCTATCCCGACTGCCGCGACGATACTGTGAAGGCGATGCAGCTGGCCCTCAATCTCGGCATGGAAGCGCGCTTCGTTCTCGATACGCCGCTCATGTGGATCGACAAGGCCGAGACCTGGGCGCTTGCCGAAGCGCTCGGCGGCAAGGCGCTGGTGGATCTCGTTCGGGATGAGACCCATACCTGCTATCACGGCGACCGGGAACATTTCCACGAATGGGGCTATGGCTGTGGTGCCTGCCCGGCCTGCGAATTGAGGGCGAACGGCTGGAATGCCTATCGGGGACGCGACACCGCGCGCGGCGACGCTAGCGAAAGCGGCTTCTGATGGCGCCCCGGACGACGCTCAACGCCGCCAATCTCGAAGCACTCGGCGCGGAGCGGCTGGCAGCACTCCTGATGGAGATTTCGGCTGGCAATGCCACAGCCAAGCGGCGGCTTCGGCTGGAACTTGCCCATGAGGCGAGCCCGCAAAGCGCGGCCCACGAAATCCGCAAGCGGCTGACCGCGATCGCCAATGCGAAGTCGCGGGTCGGTTGGCGCAAGCGCAAGGACCTCGTCAAGGATCTCGAAGGCCAGCGGCACGCCATCGTCGAAACCCTCGGCGGCAGCGATCCGGCCGAGGCGCTGGATCTTCTATGGCGCTATCTGGCGCTGGCGAA
Organism: Fulvimarina fulva; assembly: GCF_039652615.1. Taxonomy (NCBI): domain Bacteria; kingdom Pseudomonadati; phylum Pseudomonadota; class Alphaproteobacteria; order Hyphomicrobiales; family Aurantimonadaceae; genus Fulvimarina; species Fulvimarina fulva. The sequence goes on along the minus strand of NZ_JBDJAC010000006.1, from coordinate 252,041 downwards.
CGGCATCTTCGAGCGGACGGACGACGGATCGGGCACCATCGCGGCCGAATTCGGCAAGGCGATCGACGATATCACGACGCTTGCCGCGCGTGTTTCGCCGCCGCCCGAAGCGCTTGCAGGTCAGGCTTTCACGGCGCTCACCGAAAACGATTACGGCCAGTTCGACGACCTGATTCAGAAGCTTGCGCCTGCTCTTGGCTCGAAAGGCCTTGCCGAACTCAAGGCGAAGATCCTCGACTGGGCCAAAGAACCTGTCGAACGCAAGCCCGACGCCGAGAGGCGGATCGTCGCCTATTCCCTGAACGGCCCGATATATGAGGACGAATTCCAGAGCTTCAGCAAGCGCCGTCGCAGCGACACGGCGCTGCGCGCCATCGCCGACGCCGAAGGCAATGTGGACGATTTCGTCGCGCGCCATTCCGAACTCGAGCGCACGGTGCCGAGCGTCGCGGCAGAAATCGCAACCCGGTTGATCGAAGCCGGACGGCCAGAGGACGCTCTCGAGGCGCTTGCCGGCGTCCTGGAAAGCCCCGAAGAAATCGTCACCGATTTCATCGAGCCGGAATGGGAGGCTGCCTATATCGCGGCGCTGGAAGCTGCCGGCCGACCCCAGGACGCTCAGGCTTTTCGCTGGCTTTGTTTCGAGAAGCGCCTCGATGTCCCGATGCTGAAGGGATACATCGCGGGACTGCCGGATTTCGAGGATGTGGAGACGGAAGCCAACGTGCTGGCCTCGGTCGCCGGGCGCGAAGAACAGCATGATGCGCTCGGATTCTTCGTCGAGTGGCCGGACCTCAAGCGCGCCGCCGATCTCGTTCTCGATCCAGACCGCTCATGGAACGGCGATCTCTATTCTCTTCTGACGCCCGCGAGCGAACGACTGGCGCCATCCCATCCGCTGGCGGCGACCCGCCTCTTGCGGTCAATGATCGATTTCACGCTTCAGGAAGGACGATCGAGTCGCTACAAGCATGCCGCCCGCCATCTTGACGAATGCGAGCGTCTGGCGGCAGAGATCGCCGATTTCGGCGCCCTTGAAGACCATGCCGCCTATGCGGCGCGGCTTCGGCAAGACCATGGCCGCAAACGCGGCTTCTGGAATCGCGTCGAGAGTTAAGTTCGCCACCCCTGCCCTTCAAAAGCAGTGCTTTTAAAGGTCCGGCGGTATTTTTACACCGTCAAATGACGGCGTACATCGTCCCGATCGAGATCGCTCGCAACGCCCCGATGAACGACCTCGCCGCGATCGAGGATCGCGATCTCGTCGGCCAGCTCGCGGCAGAAATCGAGATACTGCTCGACGAGCAGGATTGTCATGCCGAACTCGTCGCGCAAGAAACGGATCGCCCGGCCGATATCCTTGATGATCGAGGGCTGAATACCTTCGGTCGGCTCGTCGAGAACCAGCAGCTTGGGCCGCGTGACCAGCGCCCGGCCAATGGCGAGCTGCTGCTGCTGGCCGCCCGAAAGATCGCCGCCCCGGCGCGACAGCATGTCCTTCAAAACAGGAAACAGCTCGTAGACGTGATCGGGAACGGTCTTGTCGCTCTTCAGCGGGGCAAAGCCGGTCTGAAGGTTCTCGCGAACCGTCAGCAGGGGAAAGATCTCGCGCCCCTGGGGCACGAAGCCGATCCCCTTTCGGATGCGCGCATAGGGCGCTGACTTTCCGAGCGCCTGATCCTCCAGCAGGATCTCGCCACGGCGGACCGGCTGCTGGCCGATGATTGCGCGCAGGAGAGAGGTCTTGCCGACACCGTTGCGACCGAGGACGCAGGTGATCTTGCCGGTCTTTGCTTCGAGGGAGACGTTTTTAAGGGCCTGGGCGGCGCCATAGTAGAGATCGACGTTTGAGACGGTCAGCATGCCGGAAAAGTCCTGTGGGTCATCGGCCGAGATACACCTCGATCACGCGCTCGTCGTTCGAGACATGGTCGAGCGATCCTTCAGACAAGACGGTGCCTTCGTGCAGGCACGTCACCTTCACGCCAAGCATGCGCACGAAATGCATGTCATGCTCGACGACGACGACCGAACGGGTCTCGGCGATCTTGCGCAGCAGCCGCGCGGTTTCCTCCGTCTCGGCGTCGGTCATGCCGGCAACCGGCTCGTCGACCAGAAGAAGCTCGGGGTCCTGGGCGAGCAGCATGCCGATCTCCAGCCACTGCTTCTGGCCATGGGAGAGGTCGGCGGCCCTCGCATGGCGTCGTTCGACCAGCCGGGTCTCATCGAGGATCTCTTCGACGAGGTCGTTCTCCCTGCCGCTCCTGCGGTGGAACAGCGTCCTCAGAACGGAACGGGAGCCTTCCATCGAAAGCCGCAGATTGTCCTCGATGGTGAGGCTCTCGAAGACGGTCGGCTTCTGGAACTTGCGGCCGATGCCCATGGAGGCGATCGACGCCTCGTCGTATTTCGTCAGGTCGATATCACCGGCGAAATAGACATCGCCGGTGTCGGGCTTCGTCTTCCCGGTGATGATGTCCATCATCGTCGTCTTGCCGGCCCCGTTCGGGCCGATGATCGCGCGCATCTCTCCACGCTGCACGACCAGCGAGAGGTTGTTGATCGCCTTGAAGCCGTCGAAGGTCTTGTTGACCCCGTCGAGATAGAGAAGCGTCTCGCGGCGGGCGCCGAGCCGATTTTCCTTTTCGATCCGCTCATGGCGGAGCTGGGTCGCATAAGGGTGCGGCGAGACGACCGGCTCGGCGACGCCCGCCGGTTCGCCGGCGCCCCCCTCGCCCTTCGGAAGGGTTTCGTCGCTCGCAGGTATCGGTGCGGGAGCAGCCTCCGGCGCCTCGTCTGCGCCAGTTTCGCTCGCCGGTCGGCTGTCGTGCCCCCCGGTCGTTCCGTCCTCACCCGTCGTCTCCGGGAATTGCCCCTGGGGTTCTTCGAGCGTCTTGGCCTGTTCGGCCGCTTTCAGGCGTGCAGTTGATTGATCGGTCATGGTCATTCCGCAGGGCTTGGCGTGGGCTCGCCCGTCCCCTCGCCCTTTTCGCGCTGGCTCGCGGCTCGGCGCTCCTTCCACGCATTCCAGCCGTGATCGAACGTGCCGACGATCCCGCGCGGCAGGAAGAGCGTCACGAAGACGAAAAGACCGCCGAGAACGAACAGCCAGTATTCAGGAGCGATCGATGTAAAGATCGTCTTGCCGTAATTGACGAGGAGCGCCCCGAGAACCGGACCGATCAGTGTGCCGCGTCCGCCGACGGCTGCCCAAACGACGATCTCGATGGAATTCACCGGATCGAACTCGCCGGGATTGATGATGCCGACCTGCGGCACGTAGAGGGCGCCGGCAATTCCGGCCATCACCGCCGACAAGGTGAAGGCAAAGAGTTTCACATATTCCGGTCGCCAGCCGATGAAGCGCGTCCGGCTCTCTGCATCGCGCACGGCGATCATCAGATTGCCGAGTTTGGAGCGGGTGATCGCACCGACGATGACGACACCGAGGGCAAGCGCGATACAGCTTGCGGCAAACAGCGACGCGCGCGTCTCCGGGGCCTGGATCGAATAGCCCAGAATGTCCTTGAAATCGGTGAGGCCATTATTGCCGCCAAAGCCCATATCGTTTCGGAAGAAGGCGAGCAGCAGAGCGTAGGTCATGGCTTGGGTGATAATCGACAGGTAGACGCCCGTGACGCGGCTTCGAAAGGCGAAATAGCCGAAGACGAAGGCCAGCAGGCCCGGCGCGACCATCACCATCAGCGCCGCAAACCAGAACTGGTCGAAACCGTACCAGTACCACGGCAGCTCCTGCCAGTTCAGGAACACCATGAAGTCCGGCAGGACCGGATCGCCATAGACCCCGCGCGAGCCGATCTGGCGCATCAGATACATGCCCATGGCATAACCGCCGAGCGCGAAGAACGCGCCGTGTCCGAGCGACAGGATGCCGAGATAGCCCCAGACAAGATCGAGCGAGAGGGCCAGCAGAGCGTAGCAGATATATTTTCCGATGAGCGGCACCGCATAGGGCGGCACGTGGAAGGGGCTCGAGGGCGGCAGCCAGAGGCTTGCCATGGGCACGAGAACGGCCGCTGCGACCAGAAGAAGCACGAGGAACCAGACGCGGGCTCCGAGATATCTGGCGAAAATCATGCGTCCACGAAGCGTCCCTTTTGCGCAAACAGGCCGCGAGGGCGTTTCTGGATGAAGAGGATGATGAGGACGAGAACGACGATCTTGCCGAGCACCGCGCCCGCATAAGGCTCAAGGAACTTGTTAAGGATGCCGAGGCTCATCGCGCCGACAAGCGTGCCCCACAGATTGCCGACCCCGCCGAAGACGACGACCATGAACGAGTCGATGATGTAGCCCTGGCCGAGATTGGGCGAGACGTTGTCGATCTGGCTGAGCGCAACGCCCGCAATTCCCGCAATGCCGGAGCCGAGCGCGAAGGTCATTGCATCGACCCAGGGCGTACGGATCCCCATGGCGGAGGCCATGGGCCGGTTCTGGGTGACCGCCCGCATCTGCAGCCCGAGCGGCGTTTTGTTGAGGATAAGAAGCAGCCCGGCGAAGACGACGAGGGCAAAGACAATGATCCAGAGCCTGTTCCAGGTGACGGCCATCAGCCCCACATCGAACGCGCCGGACATCCAGTCGGGATTGCCGACCTCGCGATTGGTGGGGCCGAAGATGGTCCGCACAAGCTGCTGCAGGATCAGCGACACGCCGAAGGTGGCAAGCAGGGTTTCGAGCGGCCGGCCATAGAGGAAACGGATCAGCCCTCGCTCCATGATGAGACCGACAAGGCCGGAAACGAGAAAGGCGAGCGGCAGGGCGATCGCCAGCGACCAGGCGAAGAGTTCCGGCGCGTGGGTGCGGATCACCTCCTGAACCACGAAGGTGGTGTAGGCGCCGAGCATCACCATCTCGCCATGGGCCATGTTGATGACACCCATGACGCCGAAGGTGATAGCGAGGCCGATTGCGGCGAGCAGCAGAACCGAGCCGAGCGAAAGCCCGTACCAGACGTTCTGCGCCTGATTCCAGAAATTGATGTTGGACTGGATCTGGGCAACGGCCGAATTGGCGGCAATCCTTGCAGCCTCCTCGTCCGTGGAGGCGGCGAACCCGCTAAGATAGGTCTGCGCCTGCCTGTCGCCGCGCTGGGCAAGGATGCTCGTGACCTCCGCCTTCTCGGTGTCGGGCCGGTCCGACTGAAGGACCGCCGCCGCACGCGCCTGTTCCATCGCGGCGCGGATGGATGAGTCTTCTTCGGCCTCGATCGCGGCTTCGAGCGGCTCGATCATGTCCGGATTGGCTTCGGAAAAAAGGGTGTTGGCCGCGCGCATGCGCTGGGCGGGATTGTCCGAGCGCAGCGTCAGCGATCCGAGCGCGCCGGTGACCGCATTGCGGATCGAATTCTTGACGCGGACCTTCGTCATCTCGCCGCGCGGGACGGTGCCGGCATCCACGCCGGTATAGGGATCGGTCAGGGCGTAGCCATCGCCATCGCCATCGCGCATCGCGATGAAGACGGCATCGTCGCTTTTGCGCCAGTAAAGATCGCCTTCGCGCAAGGCCCGCAAGGCCCGCGCGACGGCAGGGTCTCCGGTGGCCGCGAGGCGCGCGATGACCGCTTCGGTGTCGTCGTAGCTCTGCTTGCCGCCGAATTCCTGAATGATGGCGGCGGGATCCTCGGCGCTCTCCACGGCGCTTGCGGGGGAAGCCGTCTCTTCAGGGGTTGCGGCATCCTGAGCGCCGGCAAGATTTGCCGACATGGCGAACAGGCCCGCAAAAAGTACGAACGCGGCGAGCCGGCGGATCGAGGTGATCATGAAGCAACGAGCCAAGTGGTTGAATTCATCGAAGTGGGCGGCCACCCATAAGGTGCCCGGATGGCCGCCCGGATACGCGTCAGTCTCGGGAGGAAAGACGACGCGCTTTATGATGGTGATCGCAAAAGATCAGTTTGCCGACGTGCCTTCGGTTTCAGTCGCTGCGTCTTCCGAGGAAGCTGCCTCTTCTGCGCCTGCGCCACCGCAGCTCTTGGTCTCGGTGTTGTAGTTGCCGCAATTGATCGGATCGGTCCAATCGGCAATCAGCATCTTGGAATCCGGCAGGAAGTCGGACCAGGCATCGCCCTCGACCACGCCATCGGTTTCCGAGACGATGTCGAACTGGCCCTCGTCGTTGATCTCGCCGATCAGGACGGGCTTGGAGATGTAGTGATTCTTGCCCATCACCGAGGTGCCGCCGGAAAGGTTCGCCTGCTCGATGCCCGGAAGGGCTGCGATCACGGCGTCGGCGTCGGTGGTGCCGGCAGCTTCGACAGCCTTCACCCACATGTTGAAGCCGATGTAATGGGCTTCCATCGGATCGTTGGTGACGCGGTCCTCGTTACCGATGAAATCGTGCCACTTGGCGATGAACTCTTCGTTTTCCGGCGTATCGACGCTCATGAAGTAGTTCCAGGCGGCAAGATGGCCGACCAGCGGTGCGGTGTCGATGCCGGCGAGCTCTTCCTCACCCACCGAGAAGGCGACGACAGGGATATCGGTCGCTTCGATGCCCTGATTGGCGAGCTCCTTGTAGAACGGCACATTGGCATCGCCGTTGACGGTGGAGACGACGGCGGCCTTCTTGCCGGCTGAGCCGAATTCGTTGATGCGCGAGACTTCCGTCTGCCAGTCGGAGAAGCCGAAGGGGGTATAGTTCACGAGGATGTCTTCCTCGGCGACGCCCTTGTCCTTGAGATACTGCTCGAGGATCTTGTTGGTCGTGCGCGGATAAACGTAATCGGTGCCTTCCAGCACCCAGCGCTCGACACCTTCCTCCATCAGATAGTCGACAGCGGGGATCGCCTGGGTGTTCGGCGCTGCGCCCGTGTAGAAGATGTTGCGCGAGGATTCCTCACCCTCGAACTGCACCGGATAGAAGACGACGGTGTTCAGCTCTTCGGCAACCGGCAGGATCGACTTTCGCGACACGGAGGTCCAGCAGCAGAAGACGACATCGGCGCCGTCCTGGGAGACCAGCTGGCGCATCTGCTCGGCAAACAGCGGCCAATCGGAGGCCGGGTCGACGACCACGGCTTCGAGCGGCCGGCCGAGCAGGCCGCCCTTGGCATTCTGATCCTCGATCAGCATCAGCATGACGTCTTTCAACGTCGTCTCCGAGATCGCCATCGTTCCCGAAAGGGAATGCAGGACGCCGACCTTGATCGGCTCGCCGCTCGGCGCGTCGGCAGCCGAATCCTGCGCAAAGGCGCCGGTGACCATGGCGGAGCCGAGGAGAGCAGCCGCTCCCAGACGCTTCAGCCAATTCTTCGGTGAATTCATGTGTGCTCTCTCCTGCTTGACCTCCCGCTCGTCGCGGCGGGGTTGCAGGACTGAAAGCAAGCGGCGTGCCACAGCGCGTTTCGCGCTGCAGTGCAACGCTATTGCCAAACTTTCAGGCACATGATCCACAGATTGGCATCATAAGACGATGTCTAATATTTAGGCGTCGACATGAAAAATTATTCAAATGCGCGAAGGCCAATTGCATCCCTTGCGAGAGCCAAGCGTACCTTGCGGCTTGTCATAGGCCGGTCACAGAGGCATTCTTTTTGCGCGGGGACGGTGTCAGATAAAGGGGCAGGAATGAAACACTGGATCGTCGCTGCAGCTCTGGTCAGTACCGCGTTCTTCGCCACCTCTTCCCAAGCGGCGGACAGCTGCGGCTACTTCGCCTTCGCGGGCGCGTTTTCGAGTTTCAGCGCCGCCGACAACCGTGCGAGCCGGATCGGCGGCTCTGCCTGGGGGCTCGACTCGTCGGACAGCCCGAATGCGGCAAAGGGCTTTGGGTCGTTGCGATCGGCCCAGGATCGCGCGGCGATGCCAATCGGTGGCAAAGCCAGTATCGATCGCGCGGCATTCGTGATGCCTATGTCGCCTATCGCTGCTTTTATGGCGAATAACCCCGAATCGATCTGAACCCGATAAGGATTTTGGTCAGGCCGCGAAACGGCCTGCATCCGTGCCGTAATAGTTGACGTAGCGCGGATTGATGCGCTCGCGCGGCAGGACAATCAGCACATCGGTCGTGCCAAACTGTTCGTCGACGACCGCTCCCTCGCCGATACAGCCGCCGAGCCGAAGATAGCCCTTCAACAGGGGCGGAAGCCCGGCAAGAGCCCGTTTTGGATCGACAGCGACAACTTCCTCGCTCGCGAAGGTTCCGCGATGCTGAAGCGCACGCACGTGCCATTCAGCCGGCGCGGGAGCTGCCTCGCGAAGGAAGGAGAGCGAATTGGCGATTTTTTCCGGATCGGTGCCTTCGATGGAGGCGCAGCCGAACAGAACGTCGATATCGTGGGCGATGACATAGGCCCAGATGCCCTGCCACAACAGCTCGACGGTGCGCTTGCCGCGATAGTTCTTGAGAACGCAGGATCGGCCAAGCTCAAGAAACTTGCGCCCGGAATGACGGGCGAGCATCGGCGCGATGTCGAATTCGCTTGCCGTGTAGAAGCCGCCTGCGAGCCGAGCGCCGCTCTCGCGCATCAGGCGATAAGTACCGACGATGCGCTCGCTGATGGGCCCGGTGCGATCGCGATCGATAACGAGGAGGTGGTCGCAGTAACGGTCGAAGCCGTCCTTGTCGCGCCGGGTCAACTGCTGGACCCGCGAGGGCTTCGCGCTCATCTCCTCGTAGAACACATGATAGCGTAGCTGTTGGGCAGCCTTCACTTCCGCCGGCGAACGTGCGAGGCGGACCTCCAGCGAACCGATACAGCCGAGCACCGGCGTCTCCTGATCGAAGCGGGTCGCCAGATGCTTGATCTTTGCAGGCATTCCGCGCGTGAAAAAGCCGGCGCCGGGAAAGGTGGAGGGCTCGCTGCCGCTTCTTGTCAGCGGCGTGGTCCGCGCGGTCTCAGCGATTGCAGACATCTTGATCAATTCCAACCCAAAGATACAAACGCGGCCCGCTTAGCCTGTTTCGGCGACATTCCCGTGACGGGCACTCGTGAAAGCTTCGTCGTCAAGAAAAACGAACAACACTCCCACGCGTTCCCGAGTGTCGATGCACAGTGGCAATGTCAGGCCCGGATTTCAATGGCGCAGCAACACTGTGGCGGCACCTTCTTCGTAGGAGGCGCCGCAACAAAGATCCGAAACTTCAGGGAAACCGATCAGATATTGACGATCACGCGGCCGCGCACCTTGCCGTCGATCAGCGATTTGGCGGTGTCGATGACCTCATCGAACGACACTTCGGACGAGATTTCCTTCAGCTTGGCCTTGTCGAGATCGCTCGCCAGGCGCTGCCAGGCCTCTTCGCGGCGTGCCTTCGGAGCCATCACCGAATCGATGCCGTGCAGCGAGATGCCCCTGAGGATGAACGGCATCACGGTCGCCGGCAGATCGAACCCCTGGGCAAGACCACAGGCCGTGACGCTGCCGCCGCGCTTCGTGCCGGCCAGCATGTTGACGAGGGTGTGCGAACCCACGCAGTCGACGCCGGCCGCCCACCGTTCCTTTTCGAGCGGCTTGCCTTTTTCCGAAAGCTCGGAGCGATCCATGATCTCGGAGGCTCCGAGTTCTTTCAGATACTGGGACTCAGACGACCGCCCCGTGACGGCGATCACGTCCCAGCCAAGCTTGGAAAGGACGGAAATGGCGACCGACCCGACCCCGCCTGTGGCACCGGACACGATGACCGGTCCATCTTCGGGCTTCACACCGGAATCCTCGAGGGCCAGAACCGAAAGCATGGCCGTGTAGCCAGCCGTTCCGATCGCCATGGCATCCTTCACCGAGAAGGCCTCGGGCAGCCTGACCAGCCATTCGCCCTTCACCCGGGCGCGCTCGGAATAACCGCCGAAATGGGTCTCGGAAAGGCCCCAGCCGTTGAGAACGACCTTGTCGCCCGGCTTCCAGTCCGCATTCCGGGATTCGATGACCTCGCCCGCGAGATCGATACCGGGGATCATCGGCCACCGGCGCACGATCGGCGACTTGCCGGTGATTGCGAGGCCGTCCTTGTAATTGATCGTGGAGGCTTCGACCCGGATATCGACATCGCCTTCCATCAGGTCGTCGAAGCCGAGTTCGGTCATCTCGACCGACTGGTTCTTGTCCTCGTCGCGGCTGATCAGCACTGCCCGAAACGTATCGGCCATGACTTGCCTCCCTTTTTATGAAACCGTTTCCGTCGTCATGGTGGAGGAAGGGCATCCCTCGCGGAAGTCAATCAGATGCGCGCTCGCGCTTCATCCGGCGCTCCTTGAGGGGTGCCAGCACGAGTTCGTCGAGGACGATCACGATCGCGCCGACACTGATGAAGCTGTCCGCGAGATTGAACACGGCGAATTCGAAGAGCGGTGTGTGGAAGAATACATAATCGACGACATAGCCGAGAAACAGCCGATCGATGAGGTTGCCGATCGCGCCGCCCACGACCATGGCCAGGGCGAAGTGGGTCAGCTTCCGATCGGCCGGTGTCTTGATCCAGAGATAGAGAACACCGACGAGGACCACCCCGGCCAGAAGGGCAAGGCCCAGCGGGCCGGTGCCGGCGAACATCGAGAATGCGATCCCGGTATTGCGGGCATGGAGCAGCGACAGGAACGGCAGGATCGGGATTTCGTAGCCGAGCGGCATCGTGGCGACGACGATCGCCTTCACCGCCTGATCGAGAACCACGGCAAGGACCACGAGGGACACATTGACCCAAAAGAGATTACGCGAGCGCATTACAACTCCAGACTTCCGCGCCTTGCCTCGAACAGCATGACACCCGTGGCGACGGCGAGATTGAGGCTGTCGGCCCGTCCAACCTGCGGAATGCGCACGAGGGTATCGCAGGCCTTCGCAAGGGCATCGGTGAGACCGGCCTGCTCATTTCCCATCACGAGAACGCTGCCCTTCGAGCCGTAATCCGGCGCCCGATAATCGGTCGCCCCGCTCATGTGGGTTCCGATCAGGGGTGCCTTGCAGCCCGCGCGCCAGTCGATGAAGGCGGCTTCGCTCACCCGTGACACCGGCACCGCGAAGATCGAGCCCATGGTGGCGCGGACCGCTTCCAGGGAAAACGGATCGACGGTTTCGCCGACGAGAACGACGCCCTTTGCGCCGACTGCGTCCGCCGTCCGCAGCACGGTGCCGAGATTGCCGGGATCGCGTACGCGGTCGAGGGCGACGAGAACCTCGTTGGGCTTCGGCGCGAGGCTCTCGATCGGGACCGTCTTCTTCTTGAAGACCCCAACGGCGTTCTGCGGATTGTCGCGCCGGGTGATCGCCTCCAGCACCTTGTGATTGGCCTCGATCAGGTCGGCACCGAGGGCCACCGTGCGGGAGGCCGTCTTCTGCAGAAGCGCGCTGTCCTGCGCGGCGCGCGCCACCACGAGGGTCTCGATCTCCCAGCCCGCATCGAGCGCGTCGATCACGAGCTTCAGGCCTTCTGCGAGAAACAGACCGGTCTCGTCCCGGTGCTTCTTCTGAACGAGCGCGCGGATATCCTTGACGATCGGATTGGCGGTGCTCGAAATCTCCTTCACCCGGCCGGGAGAGGAGATACTGCGCCGTGGCGCGTCATGTCCGGTGTTCATCGTCAGGCTGTCCAGCGTGCAAAGAGAGAGGTCGAAAGAAGGCGCGCATCCGCACCCTCTTCGGCGATGAGAAGTTCACCGGCTTCGATCCGGCCCCCCATACCGCGAAACTCCTCGCGGGCGAGCTCGGCGATCGAGTAGAAAGACGAGCGGATCGAATAGGCCGTCAGGATCGCGAACAGGGCCTTGTCGGACAGGAGCATGCGCACGAGACCAAGAAGATAGGGCAGGTCTTCGAGAATCTGCCAGACCTCGCCCTTCGGCCCGCGCCCGAATTTCGGCGGATCGAGCAAGATCCCATCATAGCGATTGCCCCGTTTCACCTCTCGTTCGCAATAGCGCACCGCATCCTCGCAGATCCAGCGGATCGGCGCATCGTCCAACTCCGCCAGCGCCTGGTTCTCGCGCGCCCAGCCGATCGCCTTCTTGGAGGCGTCCACATGGGTCACCTCGGCCCCTGCCCGTGCCGCGACCAGCGAGGCGAGCCCCGTATAGCCGAACAGATTGAGGAGCCTGACCGGACGCCTGGACGCGCGGACCGTCTCGTCGACGAAGGCCCAGTGGGCTGCCTGTTCGGGAAAGACGCCGGTATGGCGAAAGCTCGTGAAACGGCCATGAAACGCCAGCCCGTCATAGGCGAGCGGCCAGGTCTCGCCAAGCGCCTCGCCCGTGAAGCGCCAGCGCCCGGTGCCCTCCTCATCCGTGTCGCCGGTGAAGATCGCATCGGCGCGGTCCCAATCGGCGCTCGAAACGCGCCGTGGCCAGATCGCCTGATTTTCCGGCCGCCGAATGGTGAGCGGGCCGTAGCGTTCCAGCTTTTCGCCCGCACCGGAATCGATCAGGGCATAGTCCTCGTTCGGTGCGACCGTGAGGATGACGGGAGCCTTAAGAGCGGGACGCTCGCCGACCGGCGCCGGGACATCGATCCGCTCGCGCGGCGCGGACCCTGCCCCTGTTTCGGGTTTGGGCTGGGCGCGCGCCTTCGGCTTCTCCCCCTCGCTCCGCGCGCGCGCCGAACCATCGCGGCGCGGCGGTCGGTCGTTCGCACGGCCTTGTTTGGCATCTGCTTTTCCGCGTCCACGCGCCACGCGCTCACCACCTTTTCTATCGGGGGCCGATGTCATTCTTTGGTTCAATGCGCTGCATAAACGTTGGTTTTACCCTTGGCAAAGCGGTCAAAGAGAGGAAACTAGGCCTAAGTGCGACAAGTCGTGCCGTCGCATCGAATTCTTGACTGGGAGGAACTCATGGAACTCAAGGGCGAATACCGCTTACCGGCCAGCCGCGAGACGGTGTGGAAGGAACTCAACGATCCGGAGACGCTGCGCCAGTGTATTCCGGGTTGCGAGAGCCTGGAGATGAACGAAGACAACACGATGAACGCGGTGGTCAAGGTCAAGATCGGACCGATGAAGGTGTCGTTCAAAGGCGATGTCCGGCTCGAAAACATCAACCCACCGGAAAGCTATTCGATCGTCGGCGAAGGCAAGGGCGGCATCGCCGGCTTCGCCAAGGGCCGCGCGGACGTTCATCTGCAGGAAGCCGGCCCCGAAGAGACGATCCTGACCTATGAGGTCGACGCCCAGGTTGGCGGCAAGATGGCCCAGCTCGGCGGTCGCCTCATCGATTCCACGGCGAAGAAGCTGTCGTCGGAATTCTTCGACTGCTTCGCCAAGAAGATCGCCGGCGAGGATGCGACGGTGGAAGGCGAGACCGTCAGCGCCTGAGTTCAAGCCGTTTGGCTCGTAAGACCGTCCGCCCCGTGAATTGCCGCTTGGCCCATTCTCGTCCGGCGCAGGGCTCATGAGCTGCTCGGGCTGCCGACGAGCCTTCGAAATCGGTGCTTTCAAAGGCCTACCGGCATAAAGCCAACGAAGAAAAAAGCCCGGCAATCGATGGATTGCCGGGCTTTTTTGCATGAACGCTCATCGCTCGTGTCCATGGTGGCTCGGTGCGAGCGACGATACCCTCAGGCAGTCCAGCGCTCGCAAGCTCATGGAAACGCTTGAGCGGTGATCAGTTGGCCTGGATCATTCGCGAGGACGCGGTCGGCGCACCGGCAATCGACGGATGATGGGCGGGTTCACTCTCGCTGTCTGCCCGCTCCACGCGCTCCTGCCGCAGACGCTTCAGGGCCTCGGCCTGCTCCTGCTTCTCGCGCTCCATCTTCTCCATCTCGAATTTCCGGCGCCAGGAATCACGACGGTAGTGGCCTTCGGAGATCCAGGTGAAGATACAGCCGAGGATCACGCCAGCGAGCGCCGAGCAGATGATGATCAGCGAGAGGGGAATCGCGTAAGTGAATTGCGGCATGGTGCCGAACGGATCGAGCGTGAGATCGACCGGGCCGCGATTGATGACCAGGAACGTCACCACCGGAATGGCGATGACAAGCAGGACGATGACGGTCAGGACCCGGGCTATCATTTCTTAGACTCTCCACACCCCTTGACGGGCATTCAATTCGTGGCCGCAGGGACAACAAACGAGTCACCTGCGCTCATGGCTTAGGAAATGCCGCCCCGAGCCGGTCTGTCAATCGCATCGCTTATGAAACCTGCCGCCGACCCCATCGAAAACCCGGAACACCCTCAAAGAGAGTTATACGGGCGGCAAGGAACGAAAAGGCCCTGGGGCTGATGCCGGGCCGGTTCCGTCAGGCAATCGAACGATCATGGGATGGATAATTGGGGGGCCGTCGGGGGCCGATACGACAACACGTTGACGGCCCACGGGCCGGAGGACCTAATCGGCGTTCAGGCGCTCACGCAGTTCCTTGCCCGGCTTAAAGAACGGCACCCACTTTTCGGAGACTTCGACGGCTTCGCCCGTGCGGGGATTACGGCCGGTGCGCGGTGGGCGATTCTTTACTGAAAACGCCCCGAAACCACGAAGCTCGACGCGATTGGACTCGCAGAGCGCCTCAGTGATCTCGTCAAAGATCGCATTCACGATCAGCTCCACATCCCGCTGATAGAGATGAGGATTCCGGTTCGCAATGACCTGAACCAATTCCGACTTGATCACGATGTTAAGTCCTTTCGTTCGCTCAGTTCGCGCGTCGCGACGGCGCGATCCGCAAACGACCTATTAAACCCGAAACAGGAGGTTCACATTAATTTGAAGGCTGCCAGAGGGAGACCAACCCGTCAAGCTCTAAAGCGCGAAGAGCGGCCGGAATCGACTTATCCGTAAGGCCAACTGTAGTTCCCAAAGCGGAAATACTCGCCGAGAGAAAAGAAAACGGCGTGCTCTCGTCTTCCGGTTGACGGTCCACGAACTTCAGCCCGGCGGGAATTTCTCTTTCCTCTTCAAGCCATTGGCGCACCATGTCTTCACCGCCTATCGCATCGACAAGCTTACGTTGCACCCCTTGGCGCCCCGAGAAAACCGATGCGTCGTCCACGGCATCGAGTTCGGCAGGCGACAGTCCCCGGCGCTCTCCAACGATCTCACGGAACCAGTCGTAGGTATCCATGATCAGGGCGTCGATCATTGCCAGCGCTTCCGGCGGCGGCGGACCGAATGGCGATGGTTCGGCCTTGATGGGAGACGACTTTACCGCATCAACCTTCACGCCGATATTGTCCAAAAGTTGGGACGCATTCACGTATTGGAACAGGACGCCGATCGAGCCGACGATCGAGGTTCTTCGCGCGACGATATGGTCCGTCGCGGCGGCTACCATGTAGCCCGCCGAGGCGGCAAGCGTGCCCACCTCTGCCGCGACCGGCTTGACCTCTGCGATCTTGCGCACCGCTTCGTAAAGCGATTCGCCGCCAACCGTCGTTCCGCCCGGCGAGTCGATCCGAATGACGACGGCGCGAACGGTGTCTTCCGTTCTCAATCGATCCAGAAGCTCGAGCATCTTCTGGTCTTCGGTGATCACGCCCTCGATTGAAATCCGTGCGATCTGTTCGCCGGAAGATCGGGTGTCGAGATTGGCGAGCACCCCGATCGCGATGGCGACGATGACCGTCACAACAGCGGCAACCCGCCAGAAGGTCACCTTGCGCCTGAGCGAACGCCGATCGATGAGGCTGTCTGTATCGGACACTCTGGAGCGCTCCTCGCTTATGCGCCGTTCCGTCGGAAGGGTTCGATCTGTCCTGCATCCACCTGCACGCTCTTGTAAAGCGGCATTTGAACCGGATTTTCATGAGCCCGCCGGGAGACGTTCCGCAACGGCCCGGAATTGCTGCAAGGCGGGGCGCGTTCAAAAACAGACGATTGCCGGCGTGATGTCTTTGGCATCCCGTGGCGTGCAGGCCCTTCCGATAGGTCAGGGACTGTCGAAATGAAGCTTGTTACAAGGCACTGAAATAAAAGCGCCAGTTGTTCCCGTGTGGAAGGAAGGCCTCCCGCCGCGTCGGTTGGTCGCCCCATTCCGTTCATCACAATTCAAGAATGCATCCAAAAGGCTCGCAAAGCTTTCGAAGGGCGACTATTGTCGGGGTCCGCCTCACAAATCCCGTAAAGTTTGAGGATACCGCGCCGCTAGGCGCTTATCGTCATGCGCCGAAGAGCTTTGAGATATGCGAGGGGATATCTGATTTGACGGATAGCCACAGCGAAAGCGAGACCGCAGCCGTCTCGCCCACCTTCCCGACGGGCGAGTTGAGCGCGGCGAAGACGCGTGAATACGAGCGCGCGGCCCGGTCGCGCAAGCGAACCCGCATGCTGAAGGTCGTCCTGCCGCTGATCGGCGGTCTCATCGTTCTCGGCGGGATCGGCGTCACGGTGATCGCGCGTGCGATCCCGGACGATGTGCGCATCAGCGGCGCATCGATCAGGGACGGCCGCGTCGTAATGGACGATCCGCGCATGTCCGGCGTCGATTCCAACGACAGACCCTTCGAGCTCGTCGCGCAGAGAGCCATGCAAGCCATTACCGGGGGCGCGATCGATCTCGAGGGCATCGACGCGAAGGTAGCGGTCAGCGACAAGACCAATGCCGTCATCCGTGCATCCGCCGGCCATTACGACCCGAACGAACAGCTTCTCAAGCTCACCGGTGGCCTGAACATCGAGACGGATGACGGGCTCGCCGTCGAGATGCAGTCTGCAGGCATCGACCTGACGGCCGGCACCTTGACGACCGACGAACCCGTGTACATTCAGACAGCCGATCAGGAAATTCGCGCAAATGGGATGTCCTTGAGCGATAACGGCGACATGATCCGCTTCACGGGCGGCGTTTCGATGAAGCTCAATCCAGCTTCAGGCAGTACGACTGCACTTGAAACCGAGATCGACACACCGCGAATGGCCGAAGCAGAGCCACTCAAGACCGGAGACCAATAATCATGCGCGCCTTGATCGCCGCCATGTCTGCATCGTTCATCGCGGGCGCTGCCGTCGTATTCACCCTCCCCGCGACGGCTCAGGAAGGCGGTCTCGGCACCAATTTCACCGGACTTCAGCTCGATGGCGATCAGCCGATCTCGATCGAGTCGAGTACGCTCGACGTCGATGACCGCGCGGCGATCGCAACCTTCACAGGCAATGTGTCCGTCGCTCAAGGGCCCACCCAGCTTCGCACGGGCAAGCTCGTCGTTCACTACAACAACAGCGGCGGCGGTCAGGGTAGCCCGGCCGGCGGCTCCAGCGCATTGCCGGGCGGATCGAGCTCGATCGAGCGTCTGGAGGCCTCCAACAAGGTCTATGTGAAGTCCGAGGATCAGGTCGCGACGGCCGAACGCGCCTCTTTCGACATGGCGAGCAATATCGTCGTCATGACCGGCGATGTGGTGCTGAGCCAGGGTGACAACGTCGCCGAAGGCTGCCGTCTGACGATCCAGATGGATACCGGCAAGGCCCGCCTCGAATCGAGCAATTGCGACGGATCGAATCCCGGTGCCGGCGGCCGCGTCCGGATGATGCTGACCCCTGGCGAAAATTCGAATTGACCTTGGACGAGCGTTTCGAAGCCCATCCGCGCTCTTCGGCCGACCCGCGTCTGTCCGAGGGCGAAACCCGACCCGGAACGATGCGGGAGCCGTCGGTCCAGATGACGGAAACGCCGGGCGTCGGCGTTCTGTCCGCATCGGGCCTGACCAAGACCTATCGCGGCCGCCGGGTCGTCGATCAGGTCGGCCTGTCGGTGAGGCGCGGCGAGGCGGTGGGACTGCTCGGGCCGAACGGCGCCGGCAAGACCACCTGCTTCTACATGATCACCGGCCTCGTCCCCGTGGACGACGGCAAGATCACCCTGGACGGCCATGACGTGACGAAGGTGCCGATGTTCCGGCGCTCGCGTCTCGGCATCGGCTATCTGCCGCAGGAAGCCTCGATTTTCCGGGGCCTCAGCGTCGAGGACAATGTCCGAGCGGTACTGGAGGTCTCCGAGCCCAACAAGGCGAAGCGCGAACAGGAACTGACCTCTCTGCTCGAGGAGTTCCATATCGACCACCTGCGCAAGCAGCCCTCGACATCCCTGTCCGGCGGCGAACGGCGCCGTTGCGAGATCGCCCGGGCGCTCGCCTCCAAACCGACCTTCATGCTGCTCGACGAACCTTTCGCCGGCGTCGATCCGATTGCCGTCGCCGATATCCAGGCCCTCGTGCGCCATCTGACGCGGCGCGGCATCGGTGTCCTCATCACCGATCACAACGTTCGAGAGACCCTCGGCCTCATCGATCGGGCCTATATCATGCATGCCGGGGCGCTGCTCACGCATGGCAAACCGAACGAGATCGTCGCCAATGCGGATGTTCGCCGCTTTTACCTTGGCGACCAATTTAGCTTTTGATCGTTCGCGAATAGAGCGGAGTCACGTTGACATCGCTCGCTCGCTCGCGCTTTCTTAGACGCCTATCGTGCGTCGAATGCCGCTTCGCGCTCGAACCCTACCCAATATCAGAGCGGCGTGAGGACTGCGGGTCGAACCAAGCTCATGGCGCTAGCGGCTAAACTTCAGTTCCGGCAGAGCCAGTCTCTGGTGATGACGCCGCAGCTTTTGCAGTCGATCCGACTTCTGCAGTACGGCCACGGCGAGCTGAAGACGTTCCTTGAGTCCGAAGTCGAGCGCAATCCCCTGCTCGCGATGGCGCCTGCCAAGCCTCATGTGACGTCGATCCAAGCGGGCGAAGGCACGAAGACGTCCGAAGCGTCTTTCAATGGCTCCCTTCAGCAGCGCTTCGGCGGCTCCTCCGGTTCCGGGCAGTCCTTCAACGGCCCCGACACCGGCTTTGCCAATGTCGCCGATGACAAGATCTCGCTCCTCGCCCACGCCATCAACGAGGCGCGCGACATCGCCGGGGGACTGCAAACGCGAGCCATCGCCGAAGCCTTTGCCGACGAACTCGACGAGAACGGCTATTGCCGCTGTGATGCGGATGAATTCGCGAAAGCCAACGGCTTCGATCCGGCCCGAACCCGGGCAGTGCTTCTAAAGCTTCAGGCCGAAGCCTCGCCTGCAGGTCTTTTCGCCTGCAATCTCAAGGACTGCATGGCGATCCAGCTGAAGCGTAAGAACCGCTACGATCCGGTGATCGCGAAGGTGATCGACAATCTCGAACTCCTGGCGAACCGCGATTTCGCGGCATTGCGCAGGCTGACCGGCGAAGACGATAACGGCCTTCTCGATATCCTCGCCGAAATCAAGTCGCTCGATCCCAAGCCGGGTCACGCCTTCGATGGCAAAGGCGGCGAAGGGGTCGAGCCGGACGTCCTGATCAGCGCCGACGGCGAAGGCGGCTGGGTCGTGGAGCTCAATCCGGACACCCTGCCCCGCGTTCTGACCGACCGGACCTATCTGAAGCGCGTGCGCAAGCATGCGACGACCGACGAGGACAAGACGTTCCTCTCCGAATGCCTGCAATCGGCGAGCTGGCTCGAACGGGCGCTGGAAAGCCGGGCACAGACGATCATGAAGGTCGCCGAGGAAATCGTGAAGCGCCAGGGCGGCTTTCTCTCGAGCGGCGTGAGCGGCATGAAGCCGATGACCCTTGCCTCGGTTGCCGAAGCGATCGGCATGCACGAATCGACCGTCAGCCGCGTCACCAACATGAAATTCGTCGCCACCCCGCGCGGCGTTTTCGAAATGCGCTTCTTCTTCACACGGGCCATCGCCGCGGCCGATGGTGGCGACGCGCATTCGGCCGAGAGCGTCAAACTGCGGATCAAGCGGCTGATCGATGCCGAAGTCACCGGCAAGATCCTGTCCGATGACGACATCGCCGCGATCCTCAAGAAGGAGGGCGTCGATCTCGCCCGGCGTACCGTCGCGAAATATCGTGAGGCCCAGTCAATCCCGTCCTCGATCCAGCGCCGACGAGAACTCAATGCACGGCGGATGGCCTCGTAAGACTGGCGGGTCTTTTGAAATCAACGGCTTCACCGGGTCGCCGGCAGCCCGTGGTGCCGCTTGAGCCAATCACCGGGTGATAAAGCGGCCGGCCCGCCCATTCTATAGTCCGGCTATGGAGATCGGTGTTTTGCCGTCACAGCCTGAACCGAGAGAGCCGCTCACACGTTGACATCCGGGAAGGGCATTCATAGAAGGCGCAACCTTCCGAAAGGTCCCTATATTGCAGAGATGCAGGGACGGAAGAAAGCGTCTAGGGTGTCCTTGCACCAGTGGTTCGCGGGCCTTCAAAAGAGGCCTTGCGGGTGTCAGAGAACATGCGAAGAGGATAGCGTGATGGCTGTACGTGTTTCGGGCAAGCATATGGAAGTCGGCGAGGCGTTCCGAACCCGGATCGAAGACCGCTTGAACGAAGCCGTCGACAAATATTTCGACGGCAATTTTTCCGCGACGGTCGTCGTCGCCAAAGACGGAAGCCGCTATTCCTGCGATTGCGTGATCCATCTCGATACCGGCGTGGTCTTCCAGGCCCAGGGCCAGACCCACGATCCGGAATCCAGCTTCGTCGAGGCGTCCGAAAAACTCGAAAAACGCCTGCGCCGCTATAAACGCCGTCTGAAGGACCATCACGTCAATGGCGGGCACAAGACGCTCGCCTACCAGATCATGGAAGCGATCCCGGAAGAGACTGAAGAGGTCCCCGAAGATTACGCGCCGGCGATCATCGCCGAGACGACCCTCAATGTCGGCACGCGCTCGGTGGCAGATGCCGTGATGGAGCTCGACCGGCAGGACAACCCGCTCGTCCTCTTCAGAAACGCCAGCTCCGGCGACATCAACATTGTCTTCCGCCGCACCGACGGCAATGTGGGCTGGGTCGACCCCTCAACCTACGCACGCGACGCGTGAGGAACGGGCAAGGTTCTTGAACGAGCTTGCTCCTGAGAACACGAGAGGTCGTTTCCATGGAATTTCAATCGCTCATCGAGCCGGCGGCGATTCTGCCCGGTCTGAAGGCGACGTCAAAGCGTCAGGTCCTGCAGGAAATGGCGGCCAAGGCCGCTGACCTGATCGGCCGGTCAGAGAGAGAGATTCTGGAAACGATCCTCAATCGTGAAAAGCTCGGTTCGACCGGTGTCGGTAACGGCATCGCCATTCCGCACGGAAAACTCTCCGATCTCCCGCAGATCACGGGCGTTTTCGCCCGGCTGCAGAAGCCGGTCGATTTCGATGCGCTTGACGAAGAGCCAGTCGATCTCGTCTTCCTTCTGCTCGCGCCGGAAAATTCCGGCGCCGATCATTTGAAGGCCCTGTCCAAGGTCGCGCGCCTGCTGCGCGATCCGGAGACGGTATCCACCATTCGCGGGTTCCAGGACGCCGGCTCGATCTACGCGACCATGATGCGCTCGACGACACAGAACGCCGCATGACCGAGAAGCTGACCGTCCATCACCTCAACAATTCCCGCTCCCAGCGCGTGCTCTGGCTGCTTGAAGAGCTGGGGCTCGACTACGACGTCAAACATTACCAGCGCGACAGCGACATGCGAGCGCCGAAGGAATTGCGCGCGATCCATCCCCTCGGAAAATCGCCGGTCATCACGCATCAGGGCCGGACGATCGCGGAAACCGGTGCGATTATCGAATATATCCTGTCCTTGAAGCCGGATCACGGCATGATGCCGCCCGAGAACACGGCGGATTTCTGGCAGGCCAGGCACTTCCTACATTATGCGGAAGGCTCGGCCATGCCACCGCTCTTCCTCATGCTCGTCTTGAACATGATCCCCAAGCGCGCGCCGTTTTTTGTCAAATCCATGCTGTCGATGGCGCTGGAGCAGGTGGACAAATCCCTCGTCGCACCGGAAATCCGCAGGCATCTCGATCACTGGGAGAGCGCCATCGGGACAAGCGGCTGGTTCGCTGGCCCGGGCATCAGCGTCGCCGATATCATGATGAGCTTCCCCGTCGAGGCCGCCGGCAAGCGCTTCGGTTACGAGGACCGGCCGAAACTCCGCGACTTCCTCACGCGCATCCACGAGCGCCCCGCCTATCGCCAGGCCCTGAAGCGCGGCGGCCCCTACGAGTACGCCTGATCAAACGGAATTCGAAGCGAAGTTCAGCAAACGACGCCGGTCAGCGCCGCCGCTCCTTCGAGGGGTCTGAATAGAACGCGCGTTTTGCCTCATACATCGCGTCGTCGGCGCGCTGGGTCGCTTCTTCCAGCCGTTCTCCGTCACGGGCCGTCGCGAGCCCCATCGAGAAGGAAAGCGTCGATCCGCTATAAAACTGGTTGTTGATGTCGACCAGTTCCTCGATTTCGGCGATCAGATGGCGGCCCTCCGGCTCTCCGGCCGCCGGCATCAAAATGATGAACTCGTCCCCGCCGACACGCGATACCTGATACGGAGGCTTCACCGTCTCCCGCAGCACTTCGCCCGCCCGGCGCAGAAGCGAATCGCCCGCCGCGTGACCAAGAGTGTCGTTGATGTTCTTGAGGCCGTTCAGGTCGGCAACGATCACCGTGACGGGCGCTACGCGGCGGCGTTCCAGCCTGTTCAGCTCGTCGTCGAAGAAGGAGCGATTGTGCAGCTTGGTGAGAATGTCATGCTTGCCAAGATATTCGAGATAGGTCTCTGCCTTCTTTCGCGCGGTGATATCGGTCAGCGCCACCTGGACGAGAGACCAGTCGTCTTCATGGCCCGGAAACACAGAGAACTGCATGTGAAGATGAAGTGTCTCCCCTTCGAGCGTATAGTTCACGACCTCACGGGACTGGAACAGCACGCCGTTCCACAATTCGATGAGCTGCTCCTTGAAATGCGGACGCATGTCGTCGCGAAAGACGTCCGCCAATCGCGAGAGGAGAACGCTCTTGTCCTCGGCAGCGAACATCTTGATGGTGTGCCGGTTCACGTCCAGCACGTGGATCTCGCTGAGGCAGCGATCGATGAACTCGGGATGCACGTCGAGAAAGGTGCGAAAATCCTCAACGCCGCGCTGACGGACATCGTCGATCAGCTCCCTGATGCCGCTGAAGTCCTCGACCCAGAGCGAAATCGGCGAATGTTCGAAGAGCCCGCGCGCAAAGCTCTCGCTCCGTTCGAGCTGCCGCAGAGCGACCTCGCGCTCGGTCACGTCCTCGGTCGAGACGAGCACGCGGCTCCAGTCGCCATCGTAGCCGGGTACGATGCGACCCTTCACCTGCACGTCCAGCCGCCGGCCGCTCAACGTATAGTTGACGCCCTGGCTCTCGAAGCCTCCGTGTCCATCCCAGAGCTGGATCAGCTCGGTGATATGCGTCTTGAACATGTCGCCCGAGAAAACGGTCGAGAGATTGGCCTGCAGGTGCTGAAGGTCATCCGCCTCGAAGACTTCGAGTGTCTTGCCGTTGACGGCGACGAGACGGATCGAGCCAGCTGCTTCCTGTGACACCTCGGGATGTTTTTTCAGGTGGTCGCTCAGCGACACGACGCCTTCACGCCGGCAACGATCGAGGACATCTTTGACACCGCTGAAGTCTTGCAGCCACAGCGGAACAGGCACAAGATCGAAGACCGCACCGGCGATATCGCTCGCCTCCCCTTTCAGGGCCCACTCGATGTCATCCGCGAACACGGTTTCTCCAAGCGAAGTCTTGCTCATCGATCATCCCCTCGCATCCCGGCGCTCAACCTCCTAGTCAGCACAGAAAAGGACGCGATCGAAAATCGCGCCACACCCCGCGTACATCTTCTGCCATACTTCTTATCAGGGACTTGCACTTAAGATGGTTGCTGACGGAATTTTCGGCAGATTTGCACACGATCTGGTGAGAATCAAAACTTCAGTTACGAAAGAGCGGCTCCGATGATCCCCAACATTCTCTCTATCGCAGGCTCGGACCCCTCCGGCGGCGCGGGCATCCAGGCGGATATCAAGGCGATCTCGGCCAATGGCGGCTACGCGATGGCGGCGATCACCGCCCTCACCGCGCAAAACACCAAGGGTGTTCGCGGTTTCACGATCGTCCCGCCCGACATGATCAGGGCGCAGATCGAGGCGATCCGCGACGATATCCGCATCGATGCCATCAAGATCGGCATGCTCGGTGATCCGGAGACGGTGCGCACCGTTGCCGGCCTCCTTAAGACGATCGATGCGCCGGTCGTTCTCGATCCGGTGATGGTTGCGAAAGGCGGCGACAGGCTGCTCGCCGAAGAGGCGGTCGCGGCGCTGCGCGAACTGCTTCTGCCGCGCGCGGCAATCCTGACGCCGAACCTTCCCGAAGCGGGCGATCTTCTCAGCCAGGAGCCTGCGGACGACATCGAAAGCATGCGCGCCCAGGGCGAGGCGCTTCTTGCCCTTGGCTGCAAGGCTGTGATGATGAAGGGCGGGCATCTGGCCGGCGATACGGATGCGACCGACCTTTTCGTCACCGCGAATGGGGCGCTCGAACTGAGCGCGCCGCGTACCGAGACGCGGAACACCCACGGCACCGGCTGCACGCTATCCTCGGCTCTCGCGACAGGGCTCGGCTTCAGGCTTTCCCCGATCGAAGCGGCCCAGCGGGCGAAAGCCTATATCGGGGCAGCCATTGCCGGCGCGGACACGCTATCGGTCGGCGAAGGCCAGGGGCCTGTGCATCATTTTCACGGCTTGGGGATCGGCACCGCCTGACCGATCACACGAGCAGCGCTTCGAGCGCGGTCTCGATCCGCCTGCGTTCGGCAAAACCGAGGGGAAGCAGCGGACGTGGAAGTTCTGCTTTGCCGAGATCGAGACTATCGAGCAGCGCATACATGACGCGCAGACTGCCATAGGCTTTGAAAGCCTCCCAGAGCCCGGAGAATGCCCCGTCGAGCCATTGAGCTTCCGATGCCCGGCCCGAACGTGCCGCTGCCGCAAGGCGCACGGCCAGATCCGGCATCATGCCCGCGATGACGGAGTAAAACCCATCGGCGCCGGCAAGAAGGGCCGGCGCCATCGTCCAGTCCGCGCTGTAGCCGATCGCCAATCCCGTCCGCGACCGCAATTTGGCGATCTCGCCGCCGAAATCACCGTCGGACGGTGGTGGCCGTTTCACCGCGACGATCCGATCGACCTTCGAAAGGCGTTCGAGAAGACCGTGGCTGAAGGCAAAACGGGTGGTGCTCGGATTGTCGTAGATGCAGAGGTCGAGGGCCGTCGAACCCACGACAGTGCGAAAGTGCTGGTAGACCTCTTCCTCGGTCAGCGGCGTGTAGGAGACCGGCGCCATCAGCAGGGCATCCGCGCCCGCTTCCTCCGCATCGCGCGCAAGGGCCTGGGCTTCGTCGGTTCTCAGCGCACCGACGCCGACGATGAGCGGCAGACGGCCGTTCACACATTCGGCGGCCGCACGAACCGCCCGGCGGCGCTCGGCGCGGCTCAGATAGGCATAGGTGCCGGTGCTGCCGAGAAGGCCGATGGAGTCGGCGCCCGCGCGGCAGATACGCTCGACGAGATGTCCGAGGAGTTCCGTATCGACACGGCCCTCGCGATCCGCCGGTGTGATCGGAAAGGCGGACAGCCCGTGAAACGGTGAGGCAACGGTCATTCGGCGAACTCCATCGGAACAAGGGGAAAGCCGCGCGCCGACGCTCGCCCTGCAATCAGGCGATAGCATGCAAGGCAATCCGCCAGGCATGACGTTTGGCGATTGGCCTATGACCTTTGGTGATGAACGGGGAGACAGGGCGCGCCGAACGAGCGCGCTACCCTGCCTCCTTCAGTCTCGCGCGCGATGGCGCGGCTTTGCTGGCGAGAAACTGCTCGTCGAGCGCATAGCCCGCTCCGCGCACGGTCCGGATCGGGTCGCGGTCACGCGCCCGGTTGATCGCCTTTCGCAAGCGGCCGACATGAACGTCGACGGTTCGCTCGTCGACATAGATGTCTCGGCCCCAGACCCCGTCGAGCAGCTGCTCGCGGGTGAAGACACGGCCGGGCGACTGCATGAAGAATTCGAGCAGCTTGAATTCGGTCGGCCCAAGCTTCAGCTCGCGGCCCGAACGGCGCACCCGGTGGGACGTACGGTCGAGTTCGAGATCGCCCGCGGACAGGACGCTCGCCACTTTTTCGGGGCTTGCGCGGCGCATCATCGCCTTCACACGCGCGGTGAACTCGCGCATGGAAAAGGGCTTGACGATATAGTCGTCCGCGCCGACCGAAAGCCCCTGAACGCGCTCGCTCTCCTCGCCGCGCGCCGTCAGCATGATGACGGGCAGCTGTGCCGTCTCGGGGCGCTGGCGCAACCGACGGCAGATCTCGACGCCGGAAAGGCCCGGCAGCATCCAGTCGAGGACCAGAAGGTCGGGCGCTTCCTCCTTGAGGCGCAGATCCGCCTCGTCGCCGCGCGCGATGACCTCGACGTCGTAGCCTTCGGCCTCGAGGTTGTAGCGCAGGAGAACGCCAAGGGCCTCCTCGTCTTCGACGACGGTTACACGCAGGCTCATCCCGCTGCACCTTCCACAGCTTCCTCGATGCTTTTCTGGGTCACGGTCGCCGACCGGTCTCCCTTCGGACGGTTCACGTCCATCTCTTCGCCCGTCTTGATGTAGAAAATCGTCTCGGCAATGTTGGTTGCGTGATCGCCGATGCGCTCGATGTTTTTCGCGCTGAAGAGCAGATGGGTGCAGGCGGTGATGTTGCGCGGATCTTCCATCATATAGGTCAGGAGTTCGCGGAAGATCGAGGTATAGACGGCGTCGATCTCTTCGTCGTTGTCACGCACCGTGATGGCGCGTTCGTGGTCGCGCTCTCCATAGGCGTCGAGCACATCCTTCAGCTGATCCACCGCAAGCTCCGACAGATGCTCGATGCCGCGCACGAGCTGGTTCGGCTGGGCGTGGTGGTGAACGGCGAGTACGCGCTTGGCGATATTCTTGGCGAGGTCGCCGATGCGTTCGAGATCGTTCGAGATGCGGATCGCACCGACAATCTCGCGCAGGTCGATCGCCATGGGCTGGCGCTTGGCGATGGTCATGATCGCCCTCTCGTCGACCTCGCGCTGCGCCGCATCGAGGATCACGTCGTCGGCGATGACCGACTGGGCGAGCGCGGTATCGCCGCGCACGAGGGCCGAGACGGCCTGTTCGAGCATCCGCTCGGCCTGCCCGCCCATCTCGGATATGCGGCGGACGATGAATTTCAGCTCGTCCTCGTAGGACGTTACGATATGCGAAGCCATCTTGACCTCCCTCAAAAGATTGGGCGTTTGGCCCCATGATACGAAATCCGTTTGATCGCTTCGCGATGACGGATTTGAAGACGCTCACGCGCCGCTTGGGGCTTCGATACCGTCCCCGGCTTGATCGGCCGGATACGGTATGAGAGCGAATGCGATCCGCCGGGATCGGCACTTCGCCCTTAGCCTTTGTTCCGCCGCATGATGTGATCCGAAACGTCATGACACGTTTCGCCATCCTGCTTTGGCAGGCCCGGCACGTGCAGGACCCGCCAAGCAGCGGCTCGATCAGCCGAAGCGACCGGTGATGTAGTCCTGGGTGCGCTTGTCATCGGGATTGGAGAACATCTTCTCCGTATCGCCGAATTCCGCCAGATCACCGAGATGGAACATCGCCGTCACCTGGCTGACGCGCGCCGCCTGCTGCATGGAGTGGGTGACGATGACGATCGTGTAGTTCTGCTTGAGCTCGTCGATCAGCTCCTCGACCGTCGCGGTCGCGATCGGATCGAGCGCCGAGCACGGCTCGTCCATGAGGATCACCTCCGGCGAGACCGCGATCGCACGGGCAATGCAGAGGCGCTGCTGCTGGCCGCCTGAAAGCCCGGTGCCGGGTTCGTCGAGACGATCCTTCACTTCCTTGTAGAGGCCGGCGCGCTTGAGGCTCGTATGGACGATCTCCTCGAGTTCGTCCTTGTTCTTGGCCAGTCCGTGAATCTTCGGACCGTAGGCGACATTCTCCCAGATCGACTTGGGGAAGGGGTTCGGCTTCTGGAACACCATTCCGACCCGCGCGCGAAGCTCGACCACGTCGAGATCGGGATCGTAGATGTCCTCTCCGTCGAGCAGAAGCGTCCCGCCGACCTTGGCGATATCGATCGTGTCGTTCATCCGGTTGAGGCAGCGAAGATAGGTAGACTTGCCGCAGCCCGATGGTCCGATCAGGGCCGTGACCTGGCGCTCCCTGATATCGAGCGAGATGCCATTCAGGGCCTGCTTCTGCCCGTAATGGACCGTCACGTCCTTGGTTACCATCTTCATTTTCTTGTCTTCCGACACGGCAGGTCCTTTTTCGAAAGTCGCTCTCGACATATCCATCATGGTCTTAGTCCCTTTCTGAGCCTACCAGCGGCGTTCGAAACGGCGGCGAAGGAAGATCGCCGTCAGGTTCATCAGGGCAAGGAAGCCCAGTAATATCATGATCGCGCCGGAGGTTCTCTCCTGGAAGGCGCGTTCGGCTTCGTTCGCCCACATGTAGATCTGCACCGGGAGGGCAGTCGCCGGGTCGAGGGGCGTTTCAGGATAGTCTGCGACGAAGGCAACCATGCCGATGAGAAGCAGCGGCGCGGTTTCGCCAAGGGCCTGGGCAAGGCCGATGATCGTACCGGTCAGGATGCCGGGAGCCGCGAGCGGCAGAACGTGCTGGAACACGGTCTGGGTCTTCGAGGCACCGAGGCCGAGGGCGGCCCAGCGGATCGAGGGCGGAACGGCGCGAAGCGCCGCGCGGGTCGCGATGATGATCGTCGGCAGGGTCATCAGCGTCAGCACCAGTCCGCCGACGAGCGCGGCCGAGCGCGGCAGGCCGAACCAGTTGATGAAGACAGCAAGCCCCAGGATACCGAAGACGATCGAGGGCACGGCCGCGAGATTGTTGATGTTCACCTCGATGAGGTCGGTGAACTTGTTCTTCGGCGCGAACTCCTCGAGGTAGATCGAGGCCGCGACCCCGATCGGGAGGGCGAGAACCAACACGATCAGCATCATGTAGGCGGAGCCAATGATGGCGACACCGACGCCTGCCGTTTCAGCGCGCGAGGACGCGCCGTTGGTGAACAGGCCCCAGTTGAAGTTCTGCTCGATGGCGCCCATCTGCTCCAGCCGTTCGATATATTCGAGCTGAAGATCGCTGATGGGACGGCGGCTTTCGTCGACCGACAGGTCGTAGGACCCCTTGAGCGCGCTATCGAGTTCGGAGCTGGCGTAGAGCCAGACATCCTCGGTCGTGCCGATAATCGCCAGGTTGTTGAGCACCATGGAGCGCAGTTCGGTCCGCACGCCCTGGGAGATCAGGCCGTTGGCCGCGCTCACGGCCTTTTTGTCCTCCGGATCGATATCGAGAAGCTTGATGAGGCCGTCCCGGGCAAGCTGCGGATAGTTCGCCATCATCAGCTTGGTCTGATTCTGCGCGCCGTCCTGCGGGGAGCCGAGAACCTGTTCGGAGAAGGTGATCGGCACCCGGATCTCGGTCTGCCAGAACGCCGTATAGCCCTTGGAGACCACGCTCCACAAAAGAATGAGGAGGAAGGTGATGCCCAGGCCGATGGCGATGATTCCATAGGCCTTGAAGCGGCGTTCCGCAGCGTAGCGCTTCTTGATGCCGATGTCGCGGCGGCCCGAAGCGGCCCCGGAGCGAGCGGGCGTGTCATTGGCGGTCGCGTCGGTCATTCGTACTGTTCCTTGTACTTCCGCACGATGTAAAGCGCGTAGACGTTGAGGCAGAGCGTAATCACGAAGAGCGTGATCCCGAGCGCGAAGGCCACCAGCGTCTGGGGAGAGGTGAATTCGAGATCGCCCGTCAGCTGCTGCACGATCTTCACCGTGATGGTGGTCATCGCCTCGAACGGATTGAGCGACAGGTTTGCAGCGACACCGGCCGCGAGGACGACGATCATCGTCTCGCCGATCGCTCGCGAGGCGGTGAGAAGGAGCGCCGAGACGATGCCCGGCAGCGCCGCCGGCAGCACCACGCGTTTGATGGTCTCGGAGCGCGTCGCCCCAAGCCCGAGTGAGCCGTCACGCAGCGATCCCGGCACGGAGGTGATGATATCGTCCGACAGGGAAGAGACGAACGGGATCAGCATGATGCCCATGACGCAGCCTGCCGTCAGCACACTCTGCGCCTGAATGAAGGCTGAATAATCGCCGGTCAGGAGACCGGAAATCTGGGCGGAGAGATCGCGGAAGAACGGGCCGACCGTGACGAGGGCGAAGAAGCCGTAGACGATGGTCGGGATACCGGCGAGGACTTCGAGCAGCGGCTTTGCGACCGACCGAACCTTGTTGTTTGCATATTCGGCCATGTAGATGGCCGCGAAGAGCCCGATCGGAACGGCGACCAGCATGGCGACCGCCCCGATATAGAGGGTGCCTGCAAGGAGCGGGATCAAGCCGAACTGGCCCTCGGCGCCGCCGGAGCCGGCCGCGCTGAACCGCGGCTCCCATGTGGTGCCGAAGAAGAAGCTCCATGGATCGACGCGCGAGAAGAAGTCCGCGCTTTCGAACAGCATGGAAAAGACGATGCCAACGGTCGTCATGATGGCGATGGACGATGCCACGACCAAGCTCACGTTGACGACCGTCTCGACCTTGTTGCGGGCCCTGAGGCGTGTACGAATATTGCGATATCCGTAAAACGCGCCGCCGGCCGCGATGAGAATGACGACGACCGTCATTGCCCAGCGGCTGATCGTCTCGAAGCGATTGCTCTGGATCGCGAGCGGAAGCATCCAGTCCTGGCTCGCCGAGGCGATCGGAACACCGTACTGGCGAAACAGCGGAATTGCGTCCTGAATGGGCGTGTTGGCGTCGATCTGGCTTCGCTCATCGCTCGGCAGGGAGCGAAGGCCGGAGCCGATCGATGTCACGATCCCGTAAGCGAGATCGTCGGTGAGCCCAGCTTCTGCGACCGCACCTTCCGGAAAAGCCCCGCGAACCTGGATCTGATTGATGATCGGCGAGGCGATCAACCAAGTGGCGAGCAGGAGAAGCGACGGCACCCACGCCCAGGAAAGCACATAGCTCGCATGATAGATCGGACGCGAATGCGGCCTCATGCCCCTCTCGGACTTGAGCTGCCGGCCGCGCTGATAAGCAAAATAGGCACCGATCGCGCCAATAACGAGAACGGTAATGATTATGACAGATGTCGACACGAGGCCCGCTTTCTCAGAACGTTGCGGATAGTCTGCTCACGGCAAGCACGATGAGGATCGTCCGAATAAACGCGGCATCTTCGGAGGGCACAAGACGATCTCGAATGCAGTCACGACATCGCTTCGGGCTGCAAAAACGGACACGCCCTGCCCAAACCGCAGGCCATCGACCCGAGCGGATCACCGACCCACGACCCTCAAAGCCCGCTGCGACATACATCCATCAGCCAGGCTTTGAAAAAAGAACGGAGGCGCCGCAAAACGCGGCACCTCCAGACAATCGTGACGGATTAGCCGGCGACCGAAACGGACTCGCCGCTTTCGAACTGGTCCATCTGGGTCTGACGCTCGTCAGCGGAAAGCGGAACCAGACCGTATTCGACGGTCGGCGAACCTTCGCCGGTCATCTGCTCGGACAGGAAGAACTGAACGTATTCCTGAAGACCCGGAACGACGCCGAGGTGAGCGCGCTTCACGTAGAAGAACAGGGGACGCGAAACCGGATACTCGCCAGAGGCGATCGTGTCTGCCGACGGGGTGACGCCGTCGACCGTGGCGACCTGCAGCTTGTCCTGGTTCTGCTCGAAGAATGCGAGACCGAACACGCCAACCGCCTGCGGGTTGGCGTCGATGCGGGCGAGCGTCTCGGTGTAGTCACCGGAGATTTCGCCGATCGAACCGTCATTGCGGACCTGCATGCAGGCGTCTTCGGCTGCATCTTCGTCCATGCCGCCATCCGTCATCATCTTCATGGCGCCGGAATCTTCACAGCCCTGGAGCAAAAGCTTCTCTTCGAAAACTTCG
The DNA here is from genome assembly GCF_039652615.1 of Fulvimarina fulva. Classification (NCBI taxonomy): domain Bacteria; kingdom Pseudomonadati; phylum Pseudomonadota; class Alphaproteobacteria; order Hyphomicrobiales; family Aurantimonadaceae; genus Fulvimarina; species Fulvimarina fulva. The sequence continues at coordinate 220,276 of NZ_JBDJAC010000006.1, read as the reverse complement.
CGGGTGCCGTGGTTGGACGCGGGGATGAAGGCCGCAATTTCCTGATCCGGAAGCGAGGAGTCGACCTGCGACCAGTTCGAGTAGGAGTTCTGGCCCATCTCCCCGTCCTGCGGAACCTGGGCGGCCATGGCCTTGTAGACCATTTCCGGGGTCAGAGCGAAAGAAGCGCCCGATGCGGCCGAGGCGAAGACGATCCCGTCATAGCCGAACTTGACTTCACTGATCTCGTTGACGCCGGCGCTGTTGCAGGCTTCGATTTCCGAATCGCGGATCTGGCGCGAAGCGTTCGCGATATCGATCGTGTCCGGGCCAACGCCCTGGCAGAACTGCTTGAGACCAGCCGAAGATCCGCCGGATTCAACGATCGGCGTCGGGTAGTCCGGGAAAGTTTCACCATAGTTCTCGGCAACGATCTGAGCGTAGGGCAGAACCGTCGAGGAACCGGCGACCTGAACGGCTTCGTTCGACTGAGCGAGGGCCGGGGCGGCGAAAGCGAGCGACGAGCCAACCATCAGGCTGGTGAAAAGCTTGGTGTTCACGGGGGAGTTCTCCTTGGTGGAGTTTGAGGGGGAAACCGGAACTCCGCCGCAACCTCATGCTGCGGTGCCAAAGTCCCGAATTCGGTCAATGCCTAACGACTTTCCGCGAACCATATATGACAGTAGAGCTACGGTTTTATGACAGTTTATGTCTATGAAACTACTGATTTTTTTCTGATTCCACGATCGTCTGTGTCAATCTCTGGAATCGCGCGGTGAATTGCGCCCCCTCCCCCACCTCGGACTCGACCATCAGCCGCGCCTTGTGGCGGAGCAGAATGTTGCGCACGATCGCAAGGCCGAGCCCAGTTCCCTTCATGGCCCGCGAACTGCCTACATCGACCCGGTAGAACCGCTCGGTGAGCCGTGGCAGGTGCTCGGCCGCGATACCGGGACCGAAGTCGACGACGGTGGCGTCCGCAATCGGCCGGCCCCGCTCTTCGCCGGTCGTCAGGCGCAGCACCACCCGCTCGCCCTCCCGGCCGTATTTGCAGGCGTTTTCGAGAAGGTTAGAAAAGACCTGCATCAATTCGTCGGGCTCGCCAGCGACATGCACCTTCTCCTCGACGATATCGGTTTCGATGGTGATGCCCAGATCGCCCGCGAGCGGGCCAAGCTGATCCGCCACGCTCCGCAGAACATCGCCGAGCTCGACCGGCTGGCTCACCGGCAGGTGCCGCTTCATCTCGATCCGCGAAAGCGAAAGGAGATCGTCGATCAGCCGCGACATGCGCCCGGCCTGTTCGCGCATGATGGCGAGAAACTTCTCGCGCGCTTCCGCATCGTTCTGGGCCGGACCCTGCAGCGTTTCGATGAAGCCCGCCAGCGAAGCGAGCGGGGTGCGCAATTCGTGGCTGGCGTTGGCGACGAAATCGGTCCGGATCCGCTCCGTCTGCCGCGTGACAGTCCGATCGTAGAAGATGACGAGGAAGACCGACGGCTCTCCTCCGTCGCGTGCGGGGACAGGGAGGACTTCGATCTGAAAACTGCGATCGGCGCCACGCCGCTCGTCGAGCGAGGTCGCGGTTCGCTTGCCGGCCGCGATGGCGTCGTCGATCGCGGAGAGGACATGGGGGGCGCGGAACCGGAGATGGATCGGCATACCGGCCTGAAGTCGGCCGAGCGGCGCGACAGATGCCGGATTCTGGTAGGTAAGCGTCAATTCGCGGTCGACGACGAGCACCGGCTCGGCCAGCGCCTCGACCACCGCTTCCGCACCGGGATCGAGATGATGTTTCTCAGGCCGGACCTCCGGCTTCGCCGGCTCGCTGCGCGCCCTCCGCGACGGCCAGAAAAGCAGTCCGAGGATTGCGGCGACGAAGGCAAGAAGCGGCGGAATCGTGTCCGGATGGAATATGCCAAGGCCTATTCCGCCGACGATCACGAGACCGGCAAGTCGCTTACGCCGTCGCGGAAAGGGAAAGGTTTCGGTCGGTATGTCTGGCATTGTCACGGACAGCGGCCCTCGATTCGCATGAAACGCCGCGAAGCGCTACGCGAACCGGCTGACAGCCTTATGAAACCGAGGGAACCATCGATAGCAAGACGGCAATAAAGCGGCTCATCGCGCCGGTGTCGCGCCACCGACCTTGGCGGTCATCGCCCGACCAGGCACCATCAAGCCGATTTGTCCGCCCTGGCAGGAAGCTTCAGATCACGACCGATGATCTGGCCGCGCTCGAGCGTATTTAAAGGCGGAGATCCGAGGAGCCGGCCGGAGATCTGACCGAAGAGAAGCAAGTCGCCGTGATTGACGACATTGCGCGCGCTTTGCCCATGAAGGACAGCGTTTCCACCCTTATCGACGACCAAGCCACCCACGAGCTGGCCGTGGGCGACAAGCCGTCCTCCGGCGCGGACATAGGTTGTGCCGGTCACCTGGCCCGCTTGCTGAAACTCGCCGGTGACGACCAGGTCGCCGATATGCTGGGTCATGCTCTTCAACTCGCTGCTGACGGAAGCCAACAGAAACACTGAAGGACATACATTAACGATTGATATTGAAATGTTTTTTCATTTTCTCGCGCTTGAATTCCAACGGTCGCCAATTCGCCTATCGCAACTTCGAAGTGAATGTCTGGGTCAAGGAACCGCAAGCCAAGATCGCATTTCGAGTGGTTGTCCCGAACTAAAATTAAATTTGAGCCTCTCCGGAAAATGGGAAAAGCAAACCTTTGAAACCCTCGATTTCATCGGTCCGTCTCAGCCCGAGCGGCATCCGGGACTTTGGCCGGACGAGAATTGATCTTGGAGGTCAATTCATTTTCCCGGCTAACGGGACGCAAATCTGACATTCGCTCCATCAAGCGACGATAGCGGAATTATTTTGCCGCCGAGCCGCATCCGTTGCGGCGGATGGTTCTTTCTCACTGAATTTTTCCGTCAGGATACGGACGGCCTGCACCGTCGAAATGAATTCTCGGATCGCGTGGCGCGTCTCATCGCTCTCGATCTCTTCCAGCATAGGAAGAAGGCCGAGCCCTTTTTCTTCGAGTTGTCGTAACAGGGTCTTGGCTTGCATGGGACGCGTTCCTTCAAGGGCTTCTCCGCGAACAAGCGTGTACAGGAACAAAGGTTCAGATCACCAAACGAAGATGGTTAGGCGCCGGTAAACCGCACCGGATTGCCTCGCAATCTCAAGCGCTTGCTCCGTTCACGCCGTGGCGCACCAATCGTCCAGGCGTCGATGGAGCATTGGGCTCGAAAACGCACGGCGTCCGCGCGGCGAAAAACAGGCCATCACGCCTTCAAGCGTTTGCGTGCCCTATAAGTCGCTGAAGAAAGAAATGGTACGGTTGGGTGGTCTCGAACCACCGACCTCCGGAGCCACAATCCGACGCTCTAACCAACTGAGCTACAACCGCACGGGCGGGGCTTTGCCCCGCGACCGAGACCGGAGTTAAATCTTTTTCCGGCGCGGTGCAAGGGCGGTTTTCACAGTGAGGACTACTTGCTCTGGGCAAGGAGAATTCTCACCGCGAATGCCGAAAAGACCCCGGCGAAGAGCCAGTCGATCGCGCGTGTCACCTTCGGCCTCTGCATCAGCGTTGCGGACAGCCACTCCGCCCCCAAAATCATCGGCACGCTGAGGGGCACCGCGACGAGGATGAAGAACAGGCCCAGGAAGACGAGCTTTCCGGCCGCATGAGGATCCGACGCCGAAACGAATTGCGGAAGGAACGTCACGAAGAACAGGATGATCTTCGGGTTGAGAAGATTGATCCCGAGGCCGGTCAGCCAGTGGCTGAAAAGCGGTTTCGGCTTTTTTGGCTCGCCTGTCTTCACGCTGAGGGCGGAGCCGCAAAAGATTGCCTGCGCCGCGAGAAAAACGAGATAGGCGGCACCGACCATCTTCAGGACGAAGAAGGCCTCGGGCGAAGCCGCGATGAGGGCGGAAATGCCGAAGGCCGCCAGAGATGTGTGCACCAGAATGCCGCTTGCGGCGCCCAGCATGGCCGCCATGCCGGCGGCACGCCCCTGGGAGAGGGTTCGCCCGAGAAACAGCGTCATGTCCGGCCCCGGCGTGATCGTCAGGACCAGCGCGGCGAAGAAAAAGGCAAGCAGTGTGGAGGGATCGGGCACGAAACTCATGTCAGCTGCCATATCACGGCGCTTTCTGGCGGTCAGCCTGGATTCTCGGCAACGATAGGGATATCCCGCATCATTGGTGCGGATGAGGCCGAACTGGTGTAGGGAAAGTCATCCTTGAACGCCGGGCCAGCCGCGATCTCACGCGCGCCCTGCGCTCAGATTTCCGACAGGGGCCCTGTAACGATGATCCCGTCTTCAGCGAAAGCCTTATCGTGAAGTCCGCAACGAGCGAGGCACGGAGCAGGATGTCGGACCTCCTTCGGGCAGGCCTTTCTGGTGACAATCGGTCCTATGGCCAGTTTCTCGAAGGCGCGGCGCGGCTGCTCAGGGGGTTTTGCGCCCACAAGCTGCCACCCGGTCTGCCGGGCTTCGACACGGAAGATCTGGTTCAGGAGATTTTAATGGCGGTCCACGCCAAACGGCACACCTGGCGACCCGACGAACCGGTCGAACCCTGGCTCTTCGCCATCGCGCGCTACAAGGCGATCGACGCCTTCCGCAAGCATGGCAAGCGGATCGAGGTCGACATCTCCGACCATGTGGACGCGATGGCGGTCGATCCGGACGAAAGCGGCGTCGTGGCCCTCGACGTCAGGAAGGCCGTGGACACGCTGGATGGGCGGATGCGCGACGTGGTGACGTCCATCTCCATCGAAGGGCGCAGTATCGAGGAAACGGCTGAACAGCTCGACATCAGCCCGGGCGCTGTTCGGGTCGCGTTTCACCGCGGCCTCAAGACTCTTTCCGAACGCGGTGGATCGTAAAGATGCAGACCGAGCAACTCATCGCCAAGCTTCAGGCGGAGGCCGCCGAAAATCCCCCGCCCCGCGCCTTGCGCTGGCCGCTCGCGGCGCTGGGCGCAGTTCTCGCGGCCGGCCTCGCGCTGCTCGGGACGATCGGCGTTCGGCCAGACTTCATGCAGGCCATCGAGACGGTGCGCTTCGACTTCAAGTTCCTGCTGACGGCGATCCTCGCCGGCGCGACGCTTCTCGTGCTCAGGGAGCTCGCGCGGCCGACGGGAGACAAGCGCAAGCTCATCTTTCTCGTCCTCCCGGTGCTTCTTCTCGTCGGCTCTGTGCTGGTCGAGCTCGCGATGGTGCCGCAGGCCTTGTGGGAGACACGGATGATGGGCACGAATTCCATGGCCTGCCTCATCACGATCCCGCTCTTCGGCCTCGTTCCGCTGGGCCTGTTCCTTTATACGTCCGCAGAGCGGGCCCCCTTGCGCCCCAGGCTTCAAGGCGCGCTTTGCGGGCTGGCGGCCGCCGCCATCAGTGCGTTCTTCTACGCAGCCCACTGTATCGATGATTCGCCGCTCTTCGTCGCGACTTGGTATCCCTCAGCAAGCGCGATCCTCGTTGCCGCCGGCGCGCTGATCGGTCAGAGATTGCTGCGCTGGTAGCCCTTCGCCATGCGCTTGCCCCGGTTCGGCACCGCCAGGCCCGCTTGCCGGCCTGCGCCGCGCCTGCGACAGATCTCGGCAAACTGTTCCGATAGCGCTGAGTCCATGCCGCAAACCGTGAAACGCCTCCTTCGATCGCTCGCATTCCTGACGCGCCTGCCGCCCGTTTCGTCTGCCTTCGACCATGGTCCCCATCCCCTCGGCAAGGACGTCGCGGCCTTTCCCGTGGCCGGAATGATCGCCGCGTTCCCCGCCTCGCTCGTCCTCCTCCTGCTTCCGCACTTGGGCATTTCGGGGCTTCTTACGGCGGTCCTTGCGGTGGCGATAGCGGTCTGGACCACCGGTGCCCTGCATGAAGACGGCCTCGGTGACGTGGCGGATGGGCTCTTCGGCCATCTTCCACCGGAGCGCGCCGTCGCGGTGATGAAGGACAGCCGTGTCGGCACCTATGGCGCGCTGGCGCTGGTTTTCTCCGTTATGGGGCGCGTCGCGATCTTCGCCGAACTGATCGCCATCTCGCCGATTGCGGCAGCGCTCGGCGCTCTCGGTGCGGCAGCGCTTTCCCGGGGGCTCATGGCGCTCCTCTGGGCGAGCCTTCCGACGGCCGATCAAGGCGGGCTCGCCGAAAGCGTGGGCCAGCCGAACAGGCAAGATGCGGGGGTCGCGCTCGCCATCGGCACGACGATCTTCGTTTTGCTCGCGGGGCTCGGCGTCGGGCTAGGCTTCGCGCTTCTCGCCCTGACCTTCGCGGTTATGAAGTTCGCAAGCTTCAGATTGTGGCTGAAGCGTCGCCTCGGCGGGCAGACCGGCGATACGCTCGGCGCGGTGCAGCAGCTGACCGAAATCGCGGCTTTGTTCGGTCTGTGTTTCGCATGAGATTTTCGCGCGCCCTGCCGATGCTTATAACCATGCCATGAGCGAAGAGCCGGACGAAGCAAAGAGAAAAGACGGCACCACCGGCCTCAGGCGCGGCTGGACGACGGGGGCCTGCGCCACCGCCGCCACGAAGGCGGCCCTCCATGCGCTGTTCACCGGCGAATTTCCAGATCCCGTCACGATCCGCCTCCCGAAAGGCGAAACGCCCTCCTTCGCGCTGTGCCGGCAGGACATCACAAGCGACAGGGCGACGGCCAGCATCATCAAGGATGCGGGAGATGATCCCGACGTCACCCATCTTGCTGAAATTGTCGCGACCGTGCGGCTGACCCAGGAGACACTGGCGACCGTCTTCCGCGCCGGCAAGGGCGTCGGCACCGTGACGCGCGAGGGTCTGCCACTCGGCGTCGGCGAGCCCGCGATCAATCCCGTGCCGCGCGCCATGATGAGCGAGGTCGTCGATGAATTGCGGACAGCCCACGGCCGCGATTGCGGCGTGGAGATCACGATCGCGATCCCGGACGGCGAACAGCTTGCCGAAAAGACCTGGAACCCGCGTCTCGGGATCGTGGGAGGTCTCTCGGTTCTCGGCACGACGGGCATCGTCCATCCATTTTCCTGCGCGTCGTGGATCCATGCGATTCATCGCGGCGTGGATGTCGCTCGGGCGGCCGGTCTCGAACACCTCGTCGGCCCCACGGGCGCGTCCAGCGAGGCGGCAGCCCGCCGCATCTATCCCGACCTTCCCGATCTCGCCTTTCTCGACATGGGCGACTTCGCAGGCGGCCTCATCAAATATCTGCGCACCCATCCCGTCGAGCGGCTGACGATCGCCGGCGGGTTTGCAAAACTGACCAAACTCGCCCAAGGCGCAATGGACCTTCATTCCGGGCGCAGTCAGGTGGACTTTGCCTTCCTGAAGGGTCTTGCGGAGACGGCGGGCCATCCCCGCCTCGCAGAGGAGTTCGCAACGGCCAATACCGCAGGTCACGCTCTTTCCATGGCGATCGCGGCCGATTTCGATCTCGCCGGGCGGGTCGGCATGGCCGCGAAACGCACGGCCGAGCGGCTCTGTCTCGCGGTTCCGATCGCGATCGACGTGATCGTCGTCGACCGAGCCGGCACGGTGATCGCCCATGTGCGGTGAGAGAGGCTTGAGAGTTCTGATCCTCGGCGGTACGAGCGAGGCGAACGCCCTTGCCGCGCGGCTTCGTCGCGAGACGCCGAACGCCGACATCATTCTGTCCCTTGCAGGGCGAACCCGCGAGCCGGATCTGCCGGACCGCGTTCCGGTTCGCAGCGGCGGCTTCGGCGGAGCGGACGGCCTTGCGCGCTATCTCAGGGACGAAAAGATCGCCGTCCTCCTTGATGCGACCCATCCCTTCGCAACGCGCATTGCGGACAATGCGGCGATCGCGGCGACAGCCGAAGGCATCCCCCATACGAAACTGTGCCGTGCGCCATGGCAGCCAAAGGCGGGCGAGCAGTGGCTCATGGTCGCAAGCGAACGCGAAGCGGCAACCGCCCTCCCCGCCGGAGCGCGCCCCTTCATCGCGCTCGGGCGGCAATATCTGAATGCATTTGACGGGCGAACCGATCTTCGTCCGGTCCTGCGCATGATCGAACAGCCGGATTCGCCGCTCGGATTTCCGGCGGACATCATTCGCGGCAAGCCCGGGCCGACCGCGGCGGCGGAAGCCGAGCTCTTCAGCGCTCACGACATCACCCATCTCGTCTGCCGCAATTCAGGCGGTGCCCGCTCCTACGCCAAGGTCGAGGCCGCCAGAGCCCTTGGCATCCCCGTTGTGATGATCGCGCGCCCGGCCGCTCAAGGCGCGCGGTTCACGCTGGACAGTATTGATGCTGCCTTTGCCTGGGTCGCCGATCATTTGGATCGAACCCTGAAGGTGGTTGGATAGCGCTCACCCCAACCACGGCGAGCCGTGACTATTGCGGTTGCCCCACTACGATCCGGGTGGGTTCCGCTGCTTGCGGCCCTAGTCTATGGGCTTTCAGGCAAGACCACGCCCGCAGGAGTGCCCCATGCCATCAGCTGCCCTCGACCGCGACCGCCTCGGCGTCTGTGACATCCTCGAAGCGATCGGCGAGGGATCGCTTGCGCCAGCCGATGTCATTGCCGAAAGCCGCTCCCGAATTGCCGCACGTGACGGCGACATCGGTGCGTTCGTCTGCCTTGCGGACGAGACGACTGATGCTTTCCAAGGTCCGCTCGCCGGCATCCCGATCGGCATCAAGGACATCTTCGATACCGCCGACATGCCGACCGAGATGGGCTCGCCGCTCTATGCCGGGCATCGGCCCAGGTTCGATGCACCCCTCGTCGCGATGGCCCGCGCCGGGGGCGCGACGGTCATGGGCAAGACCGTGACCACGGAGCTTGCCTCGATTGACCCAAAGGAGACGAAAAACCCGGCGGCCCCAGGTCATACGCCGGGCGGTTCGTCCTCCGGGTCGGCGGCGGCGATTGCCGCTGGTTTCTGCGCTGCTGCTTACGGTTCCCAGACCGGAGCCTCCGTCGTGCGGCCCGCATCCTATTGCGGTATCGCCGGCTTCAAGCCCAGCTTCCGCCTGTTGCCGACGGTCGGCATGAAGACCTTCGCCTGGTCCCTCGATACGGCCGGCCTCTTTGCACCAAGCGTTCGCGACGTCGCGCTTTTCGCCGACCTCCTCACCGGTCGCTCCTTGCGTGTAGGACACGAAGAGACCCTTTCCGGTCTGACGCTCGGCTTTTACCGCACGAAGCTCGACGACCGAATCGAACCGTCCATGGTCGCGGCACTCCAGAGTGTGCGGGATCTCGCGGAAAAGGCAGGCGCGCGCATCGTCGAGATGGAAGAGCCGGGCTCTCTTGAGGAAGGCCGGGACGCCCATATGGCGATCCAGGGCTATGAGGCGAGCCGCGCGCTGATGCACGAGCACCGCAGTGAAGGCACCCGCATGGGGCCGAAGGTAAAGGCGATCCTCGACGATGGGCTCAAGGTCTTGCCGGAGGAATACGATACCGCCCGCCGTGCGGCACGGGTCGCCCGCAAGGCAGCGAACGCGCTCTTCGAAAGCGTCGACGCGATCGTCGCGCCATCGGCATACGGCCCTGCCCCGGAAGGACTGTCGTCCACTGGCGACCCAACGATCTCGAAGCTCTGGACGCTCACCGGAAATCCGGTCGTCAACGTACCCGGTCTATCGACCTCGGACGGACTGCCTCTGGGAATCTCGATCGTCGCAAGATTCGGGCGTGACGCGCGCGCGCTCGCAATAGCTGCGGCTCTGGAACAGGCGATCTCGGCCGTTTAATTGAAGCCGACACATTTCTCTTTAAAGTTTTGATATGCATTTGCGAAATGAGGCGAGTGCCTATGCTGGAACGCTTCTGCCCTATTCTTGCCGACGTTCCGCGCATCGCCGTGTGCGCTGCAGCATAAGATCCCTCTTGTGCCTCGCGTCTCCTTCGACCACCTTCTGCATTACCGCCGATATAGCCGGAGACGCAGATCAGTCCGGCCGGTGAAAACTTGGGCGCGCGTGTTGTTTTTCCCATCGGGAAACGGCCGCTACGCCGGGGAAGGAGACAGACACATGGAAGTCATGCGTTCTTTTAACTTTGTGATGGTGTGTGCCGCGTTCGCCTTCATCGGGGCGATGGTCGTGGGCGTTCTGTAGAGACCGTCCAGACTCGGCTCTGTGTCCGAGCGACCTGTCAGATAGAATTTACGGAAAACCGGGCCTCAGGCCCGGTTTTCTTTTGGGCGGAGGTGAGCATCCCGTCCAGGGAAACTTGCTTTTGAAGAGCTTCCGCATCACGCCGCCGAACGCATCGGCGTCATCGATTGTCCAAAGGCGATCAGACGGAAGTCGTATCAGCGCTCACTCGTCGTCTTCCTCATGCGGGGTGTCTTCGCCGGACAGGAACGCACCCAGCGGCGACAGGCTTTCGGTGTAGGTCGCAAAGACCTTGATCGCCACCATCAGGGGTACGGCGAGGAACATGCCGAGGACCCCCCAGATCCAGCCCCAGAAGGCGACCGAGAGGAAGACGGCGGCCGCATTCATCTGCAGTCTGCGCCCGACGATCGTCGGCGTCACGAACTGCCCCTCGACGGTGGTACAGGCAAGGTAGACCAGAACGGGAATGGCCGCATTGCCGAGGCTGCCAAATTCGGCGAGCGCGATCACGCCGACGAGCGCCATGCCGAAGAGAGCACCAAGATAGGGGATGAAGTTGAGAAGCGTGGCGAGCGCGCCGAAAACCACCGGGGTCGGCATGCCGACATACCAGAGGCCCGTTCCGATCGCGATGCCGAGACCTGTGTTGATGATCGTGATCGTCAGGAAGTAGCGCGACAGTTCACGCTCGATATCGTGGGCGATGTGGAGCGCGCGCTTCTTGTCGGACAGCGTCGGCATGAGCCGCACGAGCTTGGCATAGAACATGTCGCCGGAGGCCAGCAGGAAGAACAGAAACACCAGTGCGAAGACGATAGACGCGATGATCGCAGGCAGTTCGTTCGTCGCGTTGTCGATCAGCCCGGGATTCTTGACGACGACTTCCTGCGGACCATCGCTATTCTGCTGCGGAGGCTGGCCGAAGGGCGATGGCGGCAATTTATCGGTGGCATCCTCGCCATCTCCGGTTCCAACGGACTCACTCGCTTCCTGAAGGCGCTCGAAGCGGGCCTGGACGGTTCGAATCTCCCGATCGACGGCCCGGGCATAGTCCGGCGCGTTGGTAATGATCTTCGTGATCGGATCGCTCAGCATGTAAAAGCCGAACGTGAGGAGCGCCAGAGACCCAATCACGAGGAAAAAGGCGGAGACCGGCTCCCAGATCTTGAGCCGGCGCCGCAGGAAGCGCACGATCGGGCTCATCACGAGAGCGAAGAGCAGAGCGACGATCACAGGCAGGACGAAGCTCGCCGTGAGGTAGAGCCCGCCGAAGAGCATCATGAAGAATATGCCGATCACGGCCCAGCGCGGACCAGTCTCGAACGATTGGCTCGCCAAAAGCCCAATCGCCGTTGCCGAGCCGGAACCGTCGCCAGCTGCTTTTTCTTGTTTTTTTGCCAAAGTCATGTCCCTGGAGCACGGAAATGCGTACTCATGCGGCGTCCCGCTCTGGTAACGTGAAACGTGATCTGGCGTTCCGGCGAATTTAGCCGGATACACGGTTCTCCCGCCAACGACGCCTGACGTTCAGGCATACAGCTCCAAGCGTCGGCCCGGGTTCGGCCAACGCTTGCCGGGATCCGTTACGCCGCCCGGCTCAGACATGTGGACGCACGATCAATGCAGGATCTGCGAGAGGAACAGCTTCGTGCGCTCGTGCTGCGGGTTTTCGAAGAAGGCCTTCGGCTCGTTCTGCTCGACGATCTGCCCGCGATCCATGAAGATGACGCGGTTCGCGACCGAGCGCGCGAAGCCCATCTCATGGGTGACGCACAGCATGGTCATGCCCTCCTCGGCAAGCCCTACCATGACGTCGAGCACTTCCTTGATCATCTCCGGGTCAAGCGCGGAGGTCGGCTCGTCGAAGAGCATGATGCGCGGATTCATGCAGAGCGAGCGGGCGATCGCCACGCGCTGCTGCTGACCGCCGGAGAGCTGGCCGGGATACTTGTTTGCCTGCTCGGGAATCTTGACGCGCTCCAGATAGTGCATCGCGATCTCCTCCGCCTTCTTCTTGGGCATCTTGCGGACCCAGATCGGCGCGAGAGTGCAGTTCTCCAGGATCGTCAGGTGCGGAAAGAGGTTGAAGTGCTGGAACACCATGCCGACCTCACGGCGCACCTCGTCGATCTTCTTCAGATCGCCGGTCAGCTCGATCCCGTCGACGACGATCCGGCCCTTCTGATGCTCTTCCAGCCGGTTGATGCAGCGGATCATGGTCGATTTGCCCGAGCCGGAAGGCCCGCAGATCACGATCCGCTCACCCTTGTGGACCGTGAGATTGATATCGCGCAACACGTGGAACTCGCCGTACCACTTGTTGACCTTATCCATCTCCACCGCGACCTCGTCGGAAATCTCAAGCGTCTTGGTGGGGGCCGGCGCTGATTCTTGCGTCATGGACATTGAGGTCGGGTCCTTATCGTTTGTGTCCGGTGTCGAGACGGCGCTCGACGAAGATCGAGTAGCGCGACATGCCGAAGCAGAAGCACCAGTAGACGATGGCGGCGAAGAGAAGCCCCGTCGCGGGCGTCGTCGGCGTGATCCAGTTCGGATCGGCAAAGCCGCGCTTAACCGTGCCGAGGAGATCGGCAAGGCCGATGATGTAGACGAGCGAGGTATCCTTGAAGAGGCCGATGAAGGTGTTGACGATGCCGGGAATGACGATCTTCAAAGCCTGGGGGAGGATGATCAGCCGGGTCTTCTGCCAGTAGCTGAGCGCCATGGCATCGGCGCCTTCATACTGCCCTTTCGGGATCGCCTGCAGACCGCCACGGATGACCTCGGCCATGTAGGCGGACGCGAACAGCGCGACGCCGACGAGGGCCCTCAGGAGCGAGTTGAAATTCACGCCCTCCGGCATGAACAGCGGCAGCATGAACGTCGCCATGAAGAGCACGGTGATCAGGGGAACACCGCGCCAGAACTCGATGAAGATCACGCAGATCAGCCGCACCGCCGGCATATCCGAACGACGTCCGAGCGCAAGCAGCACGCCTAGTGGAAGGGAGGCAGCGATGCCCGAGAGAGCGACGACGAGCGTCAGCATCAGCCCGCCCCAAAGATGAGTCGACACATGGCGCAGGCCGAAATCCGCCGTCATCGCGAAAATGAAGAGGATCGCGACGATGGCCGGCGTCACCATGCTTCCGATCGTCGCCTGACCGGAGCCGAAGCCGACCATGATCGCAAGGCCGATCGCACCGAGTGCGCCGAAGAAGGCGATCAGGGTGAAATAGCTGAACGAGAAACCCAAAATCTCGACGGAACCCCAATCGAGCACGATCGCGAGCAGCATCAATGCGAGGGCGCCAAGGAGGAACCAGGTCGCAATCCGCATTTCGATGCGCGAAAAGCTGATGCGAGGCACCGACCCGACGGCGCTCAGGGTAGCAGCGGCGGCGAGGACGAAGACGAGAGCGATCGCGCCACCGGCCATGTTGAACTCTCCGCCGGTCAGGAGAACCAGCGTCGCGACCGGGAAGACTGCGAAGAGCAGGATCGCATTGATCTTCTTGTAGGGCACTTTCGGGATCAGCAGCCCGGCGACGAGAACCGCCAGGAGCACGAAGACGGTATCGACCCGCCAGCGTTCGGCCAAAGGATAGGTGCCGTAGATGAATTGACCGAACTTCGCCTCGACGAAGGCCCAGCAGGCGCCGCCGTGGCCGCCGCCTTCGACGAGACAGGCCTCACGGTCGGAGCCCTGGAAAACGGCGTCGAGCCAGACGAAGGTGAAGACCTGCCAGCCAGCCCAGACGATGAAGCTGGCGCAGACGAGCGTCAGGATCGTGTCGATCGGGGTCGCGAAGAGGTTCTTGCGAAGCACTGCGATGGGACCGGCGTCGCTTTCCGGCGGCGGGAGCTGCGGCAGTTCCTTGGTCGAGACGTAAGCGTTGGCGTGTTCCTGCATGGATCGGACTTTCTACCGCTCGGCCAAGGCCATCTTGGAATTGAACCAGTTCATGAAGATCGAGACCGCGATGCTGATGGAGAGATAGATCCCCATGCAGATGACGATGATCTCGATAGACTGGCCGGACTGGTTAAGCACAGTGGTTCCGATGGCGAAGAGCTCCGGATAGCCGATGGCAAGGCCCAGCGAGGAGTTCTTGATGAGATTGAGATACTGGCTGGTCAGCGGCGGAATGATGACCCGGAAGGCCTGGGGCACGATGACGAGCCGCAGGGTCATTCCGCGGCGCAATCCAAGGGCCGAGGCCGCTTCCGTCTGCCCCTTGGAGACCGACATGATGCCGGCGCGCACGATCTCCGCGATGAAGGCCGCGGTGTAGAGCGAAAGCGCGAGGAAGAGCGCCACGAATTCCGGCTTGATCTGGAAGCCGCCCTGAAGGTTGAAGCGCGAGGGCACCGGAACGTTGATCGTTGCCGGAAGACCGGTCACGAGGAAGGCGATGACCGGCAGGCCGATGACGAGGCCAAGGACCGGCCACAGCATCGGCTTGCGATCGCCGGTCTTCAGCTGATGCTTCTTGTTGCGGCGAGCGAGCACGATGGCGGCGACGACACCGATGACGAAGACAGCGAAACTCACCCAGGCAAGGACCTCGAAGGTGAAGCTCGGCGTCTGGAGGCCGCGATTGGTCAGGTAGAAACCGAACGGATTCTCGGGAATGCCGCGCGGACTGCCGAGCGCGGAAATCACGCCGAAATACCAGAACAGGATCACGAGCAGCGGCGGGATGTTCCGGAAGGTCTCGACATAGACCGTCGAGAGAAGCCGGACGAGGAAGTTTTGCGACAGCCGGCCGATCCCGATGATGAAGCCGACGATTGTCGCGAAAACGATGCCCGCGCCCGCGACGATCAGCGTGTTCACCAAACCGACCAGAAGCGCATGGCCGTAGGTCGAGGAATTGGAATAGCTGATCGGTGTCTGGCCAATATCGAAACCGGCGCGCTCGGAAAGAAAGCCGAAGCCGGACGCGATATTCGCCTGGGCAAGGTTGCGGGAGGTGTTGTCGACCAGCCACCAGACGAACAGGGCAATCCCGATAATCAGCGTCGCCTGGATGGCGATCGACCGGAAGACCGGATTGTTCAACAATCCCGACGAAGACGATGACGACGCGCGGGCGCCGCCGGACGTCTCGATATCCGTAGCCATTCAAACCTCTTCGGGTAAGGGCTTCTTATCATTTTTGTTGTGTCAGGGCGGGACCGGCCAAACCCGGTCGACCCCGCTTCTTTTCACGCTCGACGGCGAAGTACGGGCGCAAAACGCGCCCGCCTCCGCTCTTGGTGCCTTAGCGAATCGGCATGCCGTACTGCAGACCGCCATCGGTCCAGAGTGCGTTCTGGCCGCGCTGGATCTTCAGCGGCGTGTTGACGCCGATATTGCGCTCGAAGATCTCGCCATAGTTGCCGACGGCCGAGATGACCTGTGCGGCCCAGTCCTTCGGCAGACCGAGCGGCGCGCCGAAGTCCTGATCCTCGCCGAGAAGACGGCGCACATCAGGATTCTCCGACTGCTTCATTTCATCGACGTTGTCCTGGGTGATGCCCATTTCCTCGGCGTTGAGCAGCGCATAGTGGGTCCAGCGCACGACGTCGGCCCACTGGTCGTCACCCTGGCGAACGGCAGGGCCAAGCGGCTCTTTCGAGATGATTTCCGGCAGGATGGTGTTGTTGTCCGGGTTCGACATCTCGAGGCGTGAGGCGGCAAGGCCCGAGGCATCCGTCGTCAAAACGTCGCAACGGCCGGAGTCGTAGGCGGAGTTCACGTCCGACTGGGACTCGATGACAACCGGATTGTAATCCATGTTGTTGGCCTTGAAGTAGTCGGCAAGGTTCAGTTCGGTCGTCGTGCCGGACTGGACGCAGACCGTGGCGCCGGACAGCTCGAGCGCCGAGTTCACGCCAAGGTCGTTCTTCACCATGAAGCCCTGGCCGTCATAATAGTTGACGCCAGCGAAATCGAGGCCGAGCGCGGTGTCGCGGTCCATCGTCCAGGTCGTGTTCCGGGCGAGCACGTCGATCTCGTTGTTTTGCAGGGCCGGGAAGCGCTGCACGGCCGAGAGCGGCGAGAAGGTCACCTTGGTCGGATCACCGAGCACAGCGGTTGCGATGGCGCGGCAGTAGTCGACGTCGAGGCCCTGCCATTCGCCCTGGTCGTTCTGCGATGCGAAGCCCGGCAGGCCGGTGTTCACGCCGCAGCGCAGCGTTCCGCGCTCCTTGACGGTGTCGACGGTCTGAGCCTGGGCACCGGAGGTCGCGAGGGCCGCGACAGACAGTCCGAGGGCCGCAGTCAGGAATTTCATGGTCATTTGGGTTTCCCTGTTCGTTTTTCTTGATCGAATCTCGATCGACTCGTTCGGTGTTCGATGACATCAGGTCCTGGCAACGATGCTCGACCGGGGCTTGGCCGATCGTCGGCACCGCCCCAGATTGGAGCCATCGTCCGGCGCCCATGTCATGGCAAAGATTTATGCAGGTCAAGCTACTGCATAAAATTTCGCACTGCGATACGCGATGAATCGTCGGATATGCTATTCTTAATTGCAAAGAGTTGGCCGTTTTGAGCGAAAACAAGACAAGCGACGCGACACCCCAGCGAATCGGTACCCGTCTCGTTCACCCGCCCTACGATCCGATGACGATGCACGGTTTCGTCAATCCGCCCATCGTGCGCGGTTCGACGGTGCTGTTCGAATCGACGGCGGCCATGGAGGACCGGAAGAACCTCAAATATTCCTATGGCCTTGCCGGCACGCCCACGACCAAGGTTCTCGAGGATCAACTCAGCGAGCTGGAAGGCGCGCATGGCACGGCGCTGGTGCCCTCGGGGCTCGCGGCGGTCACCTTGCCGCTCCTCGCCTTCGCCTCTGCGGGGGATCACGTTCTCGTGGTCGATTCGGTCTATTTCCCGACCCGGCGCTTCTGCCGCCAGGTGCTGGAGCGGATGAACGTCACCGTCGAATATTACGACCCCCATATCGGCGCAGGCATTGCCGATCTGATGCGGCCCGAAACATCCATCGTCTTCCTCGAAGCGCCGGGCTCGAACACGTTCGAGATGCAGGATGTCCGCGCGATCGCGGATGCCGCCCGTGCTGGCGGCGCGGTCACCATGCTCGACAACACCTGGGCGACCCCGCTCCTCTTCCGTCCGCTCGAACACGGCGTCGACATGTCGATCCATGCGCTGACCAAGTATCCGGGCGGCCATTCCGATCTTCTGATGGGCTCGGTATCGGCGAACGAAAGAACCTGGGATCAGCTTTTGAAGACCCAGACGGCGCTGGGCATCAACGCCAATCCCGACGATGTGTCGCTTGTCCTGCGCGGCATGAAGACCCTCGGCGTTCGCCTGCGGCACCACGAGCAGGCCGCGCTCGACATCGCATCATGGCTTGAAGGCCGGGACGAGGTCCTCTCCGTCCTTCATCCGGCCCTGCCCTCCTTTCCCGATCACGAGGCGTTCAAGCGGCAGTTCTCGGGGTCCTCGGGCCTCTTCGGCTTCGTTCTCAACGGCGATGGAGAGGCCGCGAGGCGCTTCCTCGACGCCCTTTCGCTCTTCGGCCTCGGCTATTCCTGGGGCGGTCACGAGAGTCTTGCCGTTGTCGTCGACCTCAGCGACCGCACCATCGCGAAAGGCCCGGGCGAAGGCTCGCTCCTTCGGCTCCAGATCGGTCTTGAGGATGTCGATGACCTGAAGGCCGACCTCGAACGGGGCTTTGCCGCATTGGCGCAATGAGGACGCGGTTGCCCCTCAGGGCGTGAGCCAGACGCCTTCGAAAGCGCCATCGTCATTCCGGTCGAATCGGGAACGGCGATGGCCTTCACTGGCGAGATAAAGCACCTCGACCCGCTCGAAGGTCACCACGACGGCCGCGAAGTGCTCTGCGCCGGGATCGGCGGCGATGTCGCCGTCGTCTCGATCCGAGACCCCGGCATGGGCATAGCCGTCCGGCTGATCGATCAGCGCACCGGATCCCGGCTCGACGCGGTAGCATTTTCGGCTCATGGGCTGGGACGCCTCGAAGGCGCGCGCTGCGAGATCGTCGCCATCGCCAATGGATTTCACGACAGCCCGTCCGCTCACGCGAAGCTGCAGCTTTCTATCCTTGTCGTAGAACACCAGAGAGACCCGGTCGTCTTCGGAAAGCTCGCTCACCTTGTGAGAGCGGAGATCCGTATGAAAGCGAAGCTGTGAATTCCTGGGATCGACGGCACGCAGGACGACGATCCGGGCGCTTGGTGCGCCACTCCGATCGATGGACGCAATCGTAAACGTCCTGAACCCATGCCCGCGATCCGAGACCGCCGCGCTCAGTTCCGCCAGCGCATTGTCGAGCGTTCCGCTGAGATCGTCGTACCAGTCGGGCTTTTCGGACATGACGGTTCTCCTCGGAATGGTCTTCGGAGAGCGGTCATCTGGCGCGCATCGATGTTAAGACGAGACCGCAAGCGCCGGACCGCGCCAAGCGGCCGCAAGCCGGTGCCGCTCCGAGCAATCGGCAAAAAAAAGAGGCGGCACAGGGCCGCCTATAAAGTTTTGGCTGGAGTATCAGGTCATGAAAAACCTGATACCCTAGAATGCGCCACATGCTGCAAAGTTGCTACAGCACGAGAAACTTTTATGGGATTTTGAAAGAACCGCGCAGTGGCGCAGCGGTGAAGCCTCCCCAGTCGAGCCGGCCGGCGACACAAATTTTTGCGCTCGCGCCCCGCAGAATCGACGTTGCGGCGCAACCAAGTCCAGTCGCTTCACGTTGGCGGTGAAAGATGGGCCGTCAAACGCGCTTCGTGCGCCTGCATGGCCCTCCCCGATTTCTCGAGAATACCAGCAGGAGTATCCCATGAGCCGTGATCGTTCCGTACTGGACGGATTGTCCGATAGCATGCACTCGATAGGCGAACGGTTGTCGGAGCTCGAGCACGATCTCGCGGCGCGCTACAACCCTCGCCCGAGCCGGACCGAGCGAGCCCGCCGGGCTCTGGTTCATGCAAACCCGTTTCACCACGAGCCGACCTTTTCGGAACGCTATCTGCCCGACTTCATGACAGGCTGGTATTCGCCGACACGGGCCGAAGCCAAGCGCCAGGTTCGCGCCCTGCGTGATGCCTCGGAGGACGGATACGACAGCGCTCGCGGGTCCCTCGCTTCCCTTTATAATTCCCTGCCGGACATGCGTCTTCCGCGCGCCAAGAGCTTCAAGCGCGGCATGGAATCCCAGCGCGGGCTCGACAAGATCCGCGCCTCCATGAGCCATCGTGACAAGGAGCTGACGCTGCTTCTCGTCGCTGGCGGCACGATCGCCGCCATCGGCGCGGCCTATTACGTCACGAAGAAGGTGCAGGAGAGCGCCGAAGAGCCGGGTTACGAGGTCGTGCGCGAGGACGGCACTGTCGAAATCCGCGACTATGACGCGATGATCGTCGCAGAGACCGTGAAGAGCGGCTATCACGAGAAGGCACGCCGGGCAGGCTTCGAAACGCTCTACGACTACATCGCGGCCAAGAATCGCGGCGGCAAGTCGATCAAGATGACGACGCCGGTTTTCCAGCAGCTTGCCGACTCCGCCGGCAAGACCAAGGGCTGGGCGATCCGTTTCGTCATGCCGCAGAAGCACACCATGGCGAGTCTGCCGCAGCCTGGCCAAAGCGACGTCGTCTTGAAGGAAGTTCCGGCGCGGCGCACGGTGGCGATCCGCTTCAGCGGCAACTTCAACGCAACGCTTGCCTCCAAGCAGTTGATGACGCTGTACAACTATCTGGCGGACAACAACCTGACCCAGAAGGGCGATCCGGAATACGCGTTCTACAATCCGCCCTGGACGCCGGGCTTCATGAAGCGCAACGAGATCCTGATCGAAATCGAGCGCTAAACCTTTCAAGCCCTCGGACACATGGGTTGGCCCTGCGGGCCAATTCTCGCCCGATGCGCGGCTCGAGCGCCGCTCAGAGCGCCAATACAACCCACCCGACTCCCAGAAGGAGGACGAAACCATGGCTGAACGGAACGAAACGGCACCCAGGGGCGGCGACAAGCCGGCCGGAACGATCGATCCGGAGATCCTCAGCGAGGATCAGCTCGCCGCCGATCGTATGGGCAATAACGAGCTTCAGGCGAAGGACCAGATTGCCCAGCACAACGAGCGCAAGGCGCAGGCGGGTGTTCAGCGCGAACCGGACGAGAACACACTCGACGCGTTCCGCAAGATGGACGACGATAATTAGACGCGCGCTTATCCAGAGCCCATACAAGAAAGCCCGGCTGATGTCGGGCTTTTTATTTTAATTTTATACTTAACCGAGATGCCCGTGATTTTGCCGAAATTGTGGCAGGACGCTTGATTTTCTTTTGATAACCGGGACTATTACTTTCAGTATGTCCGTTCCGGAGTTTGTTCATGCGTCGTCTCACCGCCTTCCTTGCCCTCGCCGCCAGCTGCAGCATGGCCGTACAGCCTGCCTTTGCAGGCAGCCGCCACACGTCCCTCGAATGCTACGAGCCGGTTCATGTGCCCGCCCAGTATCAGACCGTCGAAGAGGCCGTGCTGCTTCATCCGGCCCGCACGGTGCATGAGACAATTCCCGCCGAATACGGTTACAGCGCCCGCGAAGTGGTCGTTTCGCCAGCCCGTGTCGCCTACGACATCGTGCCCGCGCGCTATGAAACCGTTGCAAGGCAAGTGGTGATCGAGCCGGCCCGCACGGTGCATCGCTCCTCGCCGCCCGTCTACCGCACGGTGAGCGAAAAGGTGATGATCGAGCCGGCGCGGATCGGCTACGAGTGGCGCGTCATCAAGGGCCACAGGGTCTACTGCAAGGTCCAGATCCCTGCGAAATACGCCCATCAGACACGACGCGTGATGGTCGATCCCGGCCGGACCTGGGCCGAGGTCATTCCGGCGCGCTACGGCACCACCCATGAGACGGTGCTGGTCAGCCCCGAACGCAAGGTCGCCCGTCATATTCCGGCCGTTACAAGGACGGTTTCGGAGAAGGTCGTGATCCGGCCCGCGCGCACGCTGTCGCGCACGATTCCGGCCGAGTACACGACCCAGCAGCGGCAGGTGAAGATCCGCAATGAAAGCCAGGGATGGCGGCAGGTCAGCCTTCGCGGGTCCTGCTAATCCCACTTTATACCGCCGGACAAATGAATTGACCGGCAGGTCAATTCTCGTCCGACGAGTGGCTCAGGCGCCGCTCGGGCTCCCGACGGCCATATGAAACCATTGGTTTCAAAGGCCCGTCGGTATTACCCCAAGGCATCGAAAGATCCCGGACTGAAACGAACTTTGAAGAGCCACGCACCCTCCCCGGTGCGTGGCTCTGCTTTGAGTGGTTAAAGGCCTGCGAGTGCCTGATCGAGATCGGCGATGATATCGTCGACATTCTCGATCCCGACCGAGAGGCGCACCACATCTTCCCCCGCACCGGCCGATTTGCGCTGTTCCTCGCCAAGCTGCTTGTGCGTGGTCGAGGCCGGATGGATCACCAGCGAGCGGGTGTCGCCGATATTGGCGAGGTGAGAGAAGAGTTTCAGACTTTCGACGAGCTTCACGCCCGCCTCGTAGCCGCCGCTGACGCCGAAGGTCAGCACCGCGCCGGCACCGTTCGGCGCGTATTTCTTCATGTTCTCGTGGCTCGGATCGCCCGCAAGGCCGCCATAGGAGACCCACGACACCTTGTCATGGGCCTTCAGATGCTCGGCGACACGCTTGGCATTGTCCGAATGGCGCTGCATGCGAAGCGCAAGGGTCTCGACGCCCGTCAGGATCATGAAGGCGTTGAAGGGCGAGATCGCGGGCCCGAGATCGCGCAGGCCGAGAACGCGCGCAGCAATGGCGAAGGACATGCCGCCGAAAGTCTCGTGGATCTTGACGTCGGCATATTCCGGACGGGCCTCCGAGAGCATCGGATATTTGCCCGAAGCCGCCCAGTCGAAATTGCCGCCATCGACGATAACACCGCCCATGGAATTGCCGTGGCCACCGATGAACTTCGTCAGCGAATGGACGACCAGATTGGCACCGTGCTCCAGCGGCCGGCAGAGATACGGCGTCGCCATCGTGTTGTCGACGATCAGCGGAAGGCCGTGCTTCTTCGCGATCTCGGCAATGCCGGCGATATCGGTGACCACACCGCCCGGATTGGCGATCGATTCGATGAAGATCGCCTTGGTCTTGTCCGTGATCGCGGCCTCGAAACTCGAAAGATCGTTGATATCGGCCCACTTCACGCGCCAGTCAAAGCTCTTGAAGGAATGGCCGAACTGGTTGATCGAGCCGCCGTAGAGCTGGCGCGCGGCGACGAATTCGTCGCCCGGCTGCATGATCGTGTGGAAGATCAGGAGCTGCGCGGCATGTCCCGAGGCAACCGCAAGAGCGGCCGAGCCGCCCTCCAGCGAGGCGATGCGCTGTTCGAGCACGTCCTGCGTCGGGTTCATGATGCGGGTATAGATATTGCCGAAGGCCTGAAGGCCGAACAGCGAGGCGGCATGTTCGACGCTGTCGAACTGGTAGGACGTCGTCTGGTAGATCGGCGTCGTCCGCGCGCCGGTGGTCGGGTCCGGCTGTGCGCCGGCATGGATGGATCTCGTTTCGAAACTCTGGTCGGACACGTGCTTCTCCTCCTTGGTGCGGGCGACGATGAAAGCCTTTCCCGTGGCTCGTCCCTAGCGCAGCCGGAATAGCTTTCCCAGAGGGCGCGTTCTCCTCACCCGCCTTCACACTTTTCGCAGGCTCTCCCGCTTCAAAGGGCGGCGCCCTGCACTACCCTCGCTCATCAATGGGTCAGCGGCGCGACCGCGCCCCTTTTCAAGACCAAGCAGGAGTTGAACGATGCCAAGTCTCGAAGGCAAGATCCGTTACGGCGTGGTGGGCGCGGGCTGGATTTCCCAATGCGCCTTCATGCCCGGCGTGCCCCAGACGACAAACTCCATCATGACGGCGCTCGTTTCGGGAACGCCAGAAAAAACCAAGCGGCTCGGCATCGATTACGGCCTCGAGACCTTCGCCTATGACGACTACGACAAGCTTCTGAAGTCGGGGCTCATCGACGCGATCTATATCGGCCTGCCAAACGATCAGCACCGCAAATTTGCGGAACCCGCGCTGAAGGCGGGCATCCACGTTCTTCTCGAAAAGCCGATGGCAACGAGCGTCGAAGACGCAGAAGCGATCGAGGCCGCGGCGAGAGCGTCCGGCGCCAAGCTCATGGTCGCCTATCGCCTGCATTGCGAGCCCGGCACGATCTCAATGGTCGAGGCGATCCGCAGCGGAGAGATCGGCAAGCCACGCTACTTCACCTCGACCTTCTCTCAGACCGTGAGAGCCTCGAACTACCGCGCGAAATCCGGCTATTGGGGCGGCCCGGTGCCCGATATGGGCAATTATCCGATCAATGCCGTGCGCAATCTCTTCGAGGCCGAGCCGATCGAGGTCGCCGCGATCGGCTCGCGCACCGACCGAAATCTCGGCTGCGAGGATACGGTGTCCGTCATCCTGAAGTTCACCGAGGGGCGGCAGGCAAGTTTCACGCTGAGCTATTCCTCCGATAGCGAAGAGGTGTTCCACATCGTCGGCAGCGAAGGCGGCATCCGGGCCAAGCCCTGCTTCGGCTTCTCGCCCGATCTCGCGATCACCTACGAGATTTCGAAGAAGAACGGCGAGAGCGAAACCCGAAAGGCCCCGATCACCGATCAGTTCGCCGGCGAGACGGACTATTTCTCGGATTGCATCCTGAACGACCGGGAGCCCGAGCCGAACGGCGAGGAAGGCGTTCTCGACATGCGCGTGCTCGCTGCGATCGAAAAGGCCCTCGAAACGGGCGAGGTGCAGAAGCTGGAGCCGGTCTCGCGCCAGCGCCGGATGGACAAGTCCCTCAAGCGGGAACTTGCCTATGGCAAGCAACCGGACATGGTCGGCGGCGAGCCGCCGATTGAGTGAGCCATCCGCAGTGCGGAACGCGATCTCATCACCAAGCGAAGCCTGTGGCGGATGTCCGTCGATCATCGAAACGGACCGGCTGATCCTGCGCGCTCATACGCTCGCCGATCTGCCGCATGTTCATCGTCTGGGAACGGATCCGGAAATCTTTCGCTTCACCGGCAACGACAAGCCGTCGACGGAGGAGGAAAGCTGGCGCCGGCTGCTCTTCTACATCGGACACTGGTCGGCGCTCGGCTTCGGCATGTTCGCGATGACAGACCGCAAGACCGGCACATTTCTCGGTGAAACCGGGATCAAGCGCTTCAACAGGGGAATCGGCCCGCACTTCGATCCGTATCCCGAGGCCGCCTGGCGGCTCCTGCCGTTCGCGCAGGGCAAGGGTTACGCCGCCGAGGCGGTGACGGCCGTGCATGACTGGTTCTCGGCACGCTGCACCGAGCCGAAGACCGTCTGCATGATCAATTTCGAGAACGCGCCATCGCTGAAGCTCGCCGAAAAACTCGGCTATCGGCCGTTTGGCGAAGCCGACTACAAGGACGAGCGCCTCATGCTCCTCGAACGCCCGCTTCCCTCCCATCCGGCGAATTGACAAATACACGCATTCCGCCCATATCTCGCGCCATCATGACCATACGCTCGCTCATTAAAACGTCGAACAGCTGACGCCCGCCCCGCTTCTCTCCCCCGGGGCGGCGGAGAAGCGTATTCGATCCGAAGGTCGGGGAGAGCGAAAAGGTCGAAACCCCATGGGTTACAAAGTCGCGATCGCAGGCGCCACCGGCAATGTCGGGCGCGAAATGCTGTCCATCCTCGCCGAGCGCAACTTCCCGGCCGATCAGGTCGTGGCACTCGCCTCCCGCCGCTCGGTCGGCCAGGAGGTTTCCTACGGCGACAAGACGCTGAAGGTGAAGAACCTCGAAGGTTACGACTTCTCCGACGTGGACATCTGCCTGATGAGCGCCGGCGGCACGGTCTCCAAGGAGATGAGCCCGAAGATCGGCGCGCAAGGGTGCATCGTCATCGATAACTCCTCGGCCTGGCGCTACGATCAGGATGTGCCGCTCATCGTGCCCGAGGTGAACCCGGACGCGATCGAGGGCTATTCGAAGAAAAACATCATCGCCAATCCGAACTGCTCGACCGCGCAGCTCGTCGTCGCGCTGAAGCCGCTGCACGATCACGCCAAGATCAAGCGCATCGTCGTCTCGACCTATCAGTCTGTGTCCGGCGCGGGCAAGGACGGCATGGACGAGCTCTTCCAGCAGTCGCGCGCGGTCTTCGTCGCCGATCCCGTGGAAGCCAAGAAGTTCACCAAGCGCATCGCCTTCAACGTCATCCCCCATATCGACGTCTTCATGGAGGACGGCTCCACCAAGGAAGAGTGGAAGGTGATGGCCGAGACCAAGAAGATGCTGGACCCGAAGATCAAGGTCACCTGCACGGCCGTGCGCGTCCCGGTCTTCGTCGGCCATTCGGAAGCCGTCAACATCGAGTTCGAGAACCCGATCACGGCGGACGAGGCCCGCGACATCCTGCGCGAGGCGCCGGGCTGTCTCGTCGTCGACAAGCGCGAGGATGGCGGCTACGTCACGCCGCTGGAATCGGCTGGCGACGACGCGACCTTCATCTCCCGCATCCGCGAGGACCAGACCCTCGACAACGGCCTCAACATCTGGGTGGTGTCGGACAATCTGCGCAAGGGCGCAGCGCTCAACACGGTCCAGATCGCAGAGCTGCTGATCGAGCGCGGCTATCTCGACAAGCGTGAGGCTGCCTGAGCAGCCATCAGGCTCTCAATGCACCAGTATCATCCCCGCCATCGCTCGCGGGGATGACAATGACGGCACGAGCGCGGACAAACACTTGGGGGCGAAGTCAAAACGGCTTCCAAGCGTATGTCCGCGCACTTCTGTTTCCAAGAGCAAAATGCGATAAGTCCGGCTTGGAATCTTGCTCCAAGTCTTTGTTTTTCCGCATGAAGTGATCCGAAAAGTCATGCAATTTTTCGGCATCATGCTCCCGGCCCGTGGCCGGACGACGCGGGTGACGCGTCCGTTGCGCGCTCTATTCTCCTGACGAACGACCGGCCGCTCGCAAAGGCCGACGGAATGGAGGAGGCACCCATGGATTATTTCGTCAATTCTCGCGAGACCATCGTCGACGAAGCGCTCGACGGTTTGATCCGAATCTCAGGTGGCCGCCTGACCCGGCTCGATGGCTATCCGCACATTCGGGTGGTTGCGCGAACCGAGCGCGATCCGCAGAAGGTCGCCGTGATCTCAGGCGGCGGCTCGGGGCACGAGCCCGCCCATGCCGGTTTTGTCGGACGAGGCATGTTGACGGCGGCGGTCTGTGGCTCGATCTTCGCCTCTCCCTCCGTCGACGCCGTGCTCGCAGGGATTCTTGCCGTTACCGGCGAGGCCGGATGCCTGCTGATCGTCAAGAACTACACCGGCGACCGGCTGAACTTCGGTCTGGCGGCCCAGCGCGCCCGAGCCCTTGGGAAGAGCGTCGAGATGGTGATCGTCGCGGACGACGTGGCGCTGCCCGAGATCGACCAGAAACGCGGGCTTGCCGGCACGCTCTTCGTTCACAAGATCGCCGGAGCACTCTGCGACGAGGGCAGACCGCTCGAGGAGGTGGCTGCGATCGCGAGGCGGGTCGCGGCAAGCGCCGTCTCCATCGGCATGTCGCTGACGCCCTGCCATGTGCCGGGCGGCGACCATGAGGCGGACCGGATCGCCGAGGGCAAGGCGGAACTCGGTCTGGGCATTCACGGCGAGCCGGGGGCCGAGACGGTTGCACATACGGATGCGGCCGGCGCAATGGGAAAAATCGTCGAGAAGCTGGAGCAGGCCATGACGGGCGACGGGCCCATCATCGCGCTTCTCAACGATCTCGGCGGGCTGACGGGTCTCGAAGGCGCTATCCTTGCGAACGAACTTCTATCCTCGCCCCTCGGGTCGCGGATTACGCGGATCGCCGGTCCCGCGCCGCTGATGACATCGCTCGACATGCGCGGGTTTTCGGTGTCGCTGCTGCCGGCTGAAGACGCGTTTGTCGAAGCGCTCGAGCGACCGGCCGAGCCCCATGCCTGGGCACCCGTCCGCGAATCTGTCAAAATCTCGCCGATCCCGCTTCCGGACGGGCTCACACCGGAGCGCGCGGCTCCCTCGAAAGACGAACGGGCTGAAGCCGTTCTGACTCAGGTCTGCGAGGCGCTTCTTGGCGCGCGCGACGCACTCGACCGGCTCGACGCCCATAGCGGGGATGGCGATACAGGAGCGACGCTTGCGAGCGCCGCGAACGCGCTTCTCGACGACCGGGATCGGTTGCCGCTTGCCGAACCGTCCAAGCTCCTTGAAGCGATCGGTCTCGACCTGACAAAGACGATGGGCGGATCGTCGGGGGTTCTCCTGTCGCTGTTCTTCGCCTCGGCCGGCGAGGCGCTGTCCGACGGCCGGAAGCTGCCGGAAGCGCTCGAAGCCGGATTGAACCGCATGAAGGAAGCCGGCGGGGCGGAACGCGGCGACCGGACCATGATCGACGCGCTCGAACCGGCGATCGATTCTCTTCTCAAGGGCGGGTCGGTTGAAGAGGCCGCGAAGGCTGCGCGGGAGGGTGCAGATGAAACGGCCGAGATGGGTCGGGCTGGAGCCGGCCGTTCCGCCTATGTGCGCTCGGAGGAGTTGAAGGGGCACAAAGATCCCGGCGCCGAAGCGGTGGCGATCGCCTTCGAGGCGCTCGGCTCGCTCTGAGGCGGACCCTATCGAGATCGAAGAGAGGACATCCAAGCCCATGAAAACACTCATCATCGGTGCATCCGGCGGGATCGGCACCGCGCTTGTCGAGCGCTGCGGAGAGGATGGCGAAGTCGTCACGCTCTCGCGCAGCGCAGATGGGCTGGACGTCACCGACGAGGCGAGCATCGAGCGGGCCATGGCCACCATTGAAGGACCGTTCGACCGGATCTTCATCGCGACAGGCGTTTTGACGGCGAAGCGCGGCAAGCCGGAGAAGAAACTCGGCGAGTGCGAAGCGGACGAACTGGCGAAACTCTTCGCCATAAACGCCACCGGACCGCTTCTGGTGCTGAAACATCTGATGCCGAAACTCGAACGCGACAGTCCGGTGAAGATCGGTGTTTTGTCGGCGCGGATCGGCTCGATCGGCGATAACGGGCTTGGCGGCTGGTATGCCTATCGCGCATCGAAGGCCGCCCTGAACCAGTTCTTGCGCACGACGGCGATCGAATTGAAGCGCAGCCACAAACAGGCCGTGCTGGTCGCCCTTCATCCGGGAACGGTCGCGACGCCCTTCACCGCCGACTTCCAGTATCGTCATTCGACCGACGAGCCGGCGGTGGCCGCCGACAATCTGGTGACGACGCTCGATGCCCGGACGCCGAAGGAGACCGGCACGTTCTGGGACCAAAACAACGAACCGATCCAGTGGTAAGAAAGAGCCTGAAGACGCGCTGAGCAGGGCGGTCCAGCTGCGCCAGATGAACCCGGAAAGATGGACATGGACTGGTCCCAGACGATCAATGCCTATTGCGAGCGGACGGATGCGACCTTCTGGTCCGAGCCGATCAACGCGGTCACCAACGCTGCCTTCATTCTCGCAGCCATTTTCGTGTTCGCACAACGCACTGAAAACAGAAAACCCGGCCTTCTCGAACTTGCCCTGATCGGTCTGGTCTTCATCATCGGCATCGGCTCCTTCCTCTTCCACACTTTCGCAACCCGCTGGGCGGGGCTCGCCGATGTCCTGCCGATCACGGTCTTCATCTTCGCCTATTTTGCCTATGCGCTACGCCGCTTCGTCGGGTTCGGGCGGATCGCGACCGCGATCGGGACGCTGCTGTTCTTCGCCGTCTCACCGCTTGCCGAGCCGGTCTTTTCGCCCATTGTCGGCGGGTCGGCCTCCTATCTGCCGGGTCTCTTCGCCATGCTCGGCATCGGCGGTTACCTGCTCGCGAAGCGCCATCCCGCCGGCCCACTGGTTTTAGGCGCGGGTCTCGTCTTCTGTGTCTCCCTGGGCTTTCGCATCGCCGATGGTCCGCTTTGCGATATATGG
Organism: Fulvimarina fulva; assembly: GCF_039652615.1. Lineage (NCBI taxonomy): Bacteria > Pseudomonadati > Pseudomonadota > Alphaproteobacteria > Hyphomicrobiales > Aurantimonadaceae > Fulvimarina > Fulvimarina fulva. Next base: position 191,183 of record NZ_JBDJAC010000006.1, on the reverse strand, counting down.
CCGATGGGCACCCATTTCCTCTGGCACATCCTCAACGCCACGACGCTCGGCCTCCTTTTGATGGCCGCAACGCGGTCCGGCGCCAAGCCGGACGGGCGCGAACGCCCGACCTGAAACGCAGTGTCGCCGGGCCATGTGAGCCAGCGTCCTTTATTTCGCATAAGCAGCCCTTACCTTCCCGCTACGCGCCGCCATTCGCTGCGGCAGCGGATCAGCCGCAAATGAGCCGGGACGATGGACGAAAGCCGCATATGAGCGAGACGACACAGCCCCCCATCCTTTCTGTCAGACAAGTCTCCAAAACCTATCAGGACGGCTACAAAGCCCTGAAGAATATCGACCTGACGATCCAGAAGGGCGAAATCTTCGCGCTTCTTGGGCCCAACGGCGCCGGCAAGACAACGCTGATCTCGCTTATCTGCGGTCTCGCGCGGCTGAACGAGGGCACGATCACGGTCGACGGCCATGATGTGAGACGCGAATTCTACAAGGCCCGCGCCAAGATCGGCCTCGTTCCGCAGGAACTGACGACCGACGCCTTCGAAACCGTCTGGAACACGGTTTCCTTCTCGCGCGGCCTGTTCGGCAAGCCGAAGGACCCGGCGGTGGTCGAGCGGGTGCTCAAATCCCTCGCACTATACGACAAGAGGGACAACAAGCTGCGCACGCTTTCGGGTGGCATGAAGCGGCGTGTTCTCATCGCCAAGGCGCTTGCCCACGAGCCGGACGTGCTCTTCCTCGACGAGCCGACCGCCGGCGTCGATGTCGCGCTTCGCCGGGAGATGTGGAATGTCGTCGCCGATCTTCGGCAAACCGGCGTCACCGTCATCCTCACCACCCATTACATCGAGGAAGCCGAGATGATGGCCGACCGGATCGGCGTCATCTCCAGGGGCGAACTGATCCTTGTCGAGGACAAGAACGAGCTGATGCGCAAGCTCGGCCACAAGGAGCTGACCATCGTTCTGCAGGAGCCGCTGGACGCTATCCCGGACAACCTGTCCGACTACGCGCTTGAGCTTTCCGACGACCGGAAGAGCCTCACCTATTCCTACGACACCAATGCCGAGCGAACGGGCATCGCGAGCCTGATGCGTCTGCTTGCCGAGGATGGCGTGCGCTTTCGAGACATCGTGACGAAACAGTCGAGCCTCGAAGAGATCTTCGTCGGTCTCGTGGAGGACGGACAATGAACTGGCACGCCGTCAAAGCCATCTACATGTTCGAGATCCACCGGGCGATCCGCACGATCGGCCAGTCGATCGTCTCGCCGGTGCTCTCGACCTCGCTCTATTTCATCGTCTTCGGCGCAGCGATTGGCAGCCGCATCAACGAAATCGACGGCGTTGCCTATGGCGCCTTCATCGTGCCGGGGCTCATCATGCTCCAGCTTCTCACCCAATCGATCTCGAACGCGGCCTTCGGCATCTACTTCCCGCGCTTTGCCGGCACGATCTACGAAGTGCTGTCGGCCCCCGTTTCGGCGGTGGAGATCGTCCTAGGCTTCGTCGGGGCGGCGGCGACGAAATCCATCATGATCGGCCTCATCATTCTGGCGACGGCGACGATCTTCGTCGACTTCCACATCGCCCACCCCGTCTGGATGCTGCTCTTCCTGGTGCTGACGGGCTTCACCTTCTCGCTTCTCGGCTTCATCATCGGCATCTGGGCCGATGGCTTCGAGCAGCTGCAGCTGGTTCCGCTTCTGGTCATCACCCCGCTCACCTTTCTGGGTGGCACCTTCTATTCCATCGACATGCTGCCGGATTTCTGGCGCGATGTGAGCCTCGCCAATCCCGTACTCTACCTCGTCTCCGGCTTCCGCTGGGCCTTTTTCGAGACCTCCGATGTCTCGATCTATGTCAGCCTGTCGATGACCTTGGCCTTCATGGCCGTGGCCATGACCACGATCTGGTGGATTTTCAAAACGGGCTGGCGGATCAAGCCGTAGGGGTCAATTTCGCGGCGGGCACGCCCCGCCCCGCCGCACGGTCCTCGCGCCTTGGTCATTCTCGGGCTCCGTCCCGAGAATCCAGCGCGGTTCAACTCTTCCCATTCCGCAGGGCCAAGAGTTGCTCGCGAAGCGCGCTAGCCTTCTGGAAGAGGAACGGCGTTTGGTCCGCCGAATAGACCGAAAGGGCATCATCCACCGCCTCGATCGCAGCGGTGAGATCATCTCCAATCTCGGTCTTCTCATACAAAGCGCGATAAGCCAGCGCCATGTTCTCACGTGTCTGCGCCCAGTAAAGCGGAACACGATCCCGCGTTCGCTCCTCCAGCGCCGCGCGATAGGCCGTCACCGCCTCCTCGAGACGCCCCGTCCCGCTCTCGCGCTTACCCAGTGCATGAAGCGCGTTGCCGAGATTGTTACGCGTAATCGCCCAGTCCAGCGGGACACGATCCCGCGTTCGCTCCTCGAGTGCCGCGCGATAGGCCGTCACCGCCTCCTCGAGACGTCCCGTCCCGCTCTCGCGTTCGCCCAGCGATTGAAGCGCGATGCCGAGATTGTTCTGCGTCGCGGCCCAGTTTAGCGGAACACGATCCCGCGTATATTCCTCAAGCGCTGCGCGATAAGCCTTTACCGCCTCATCAAGACGCCCCGTCCCGCTCTCGCGCTCGCCCAGGCTCGAAAGCGCGTTGCCGAGATTGTTCTGCGTCATCGCCCAGTCGAGCGGAACGCGATCCCGCGTTCGCTCCTCAAGCGCCGCGCGATAGGCCGTCACCGCCTCCTCAAGACGCCCCCTGCCGCTCTTGCGCTCACCCAGCCTCCAAAGCGCGGTGCCGAGTTCGTTCTGCGTCGCGGCCCATTCGAGCGGAAAACGTTCACGCGTTCGCTCCTCAAGCGCCGCTCGATAAGCCTTTACCGCCTCCTCAAGACGCCCCGTCCCGCTCTCGCGCTCGCCCAGGCTCGAAAGCGCGGTGCCGAGATTACTCTGCGTCATCGCCCAATCGAGCGGAACGCGTTCACGCGTTCGCTCCTCGAGCGACCCGCGATAGGCCGTCACTGCCTCCTGAAGGTGCTCTGTCCCGATCTCGCGCTCGCCCAACCTCAAAAGCGCGTTGCCGAGATTGTTCTGCGTCTTCGCCCAGTCAAGCGGAACACGATCCCGCGTTTGCTCCTCAAGCGCCGCGCGACAGGCCGTCACCGCCTTATCAAGACGCTCCGTCCCATTCTCGCGCCCGCCCAAAGTTAGAAGTGAGATCGCCAGATTGTTCAGGGCAGCACCGCGCTGATCTGGATGGGCGCCTTCATCAACTGAAAGCCGCGCAAGTTCGATCGAGACTTCCAGATCAAAATTCAGCCCCTTGTCCCGACCGCGCACATACCATTCTTCCTGCAATCGGCGGAGCGCATCGAACCGTTCGGCCTCGGCAGTTTCCAGATCGAGATTTCGAAGGAGATATTTCGCGGCCGGGGCCGCGTCGCGAGTCAGGATCGCTTGGGCCACACCCTTCTCATACAGTCTCGATGCCTCTGCCTTTCGCCGCTGATCTTCTTCCTCGTGGGCTGTAATTTCCGTGTCAAGCGCCCGTGCAGCGGCAACGAGTTCGCCAAGCTCGTTCAGTTCATCGACACGGGCAAGGATCGAATCGACGGCTTCGGACAGGTTTGATGGAAGCCGGCCGCGCTCCCGCTCCTTGTGGGCGACTTCCAGCGCCTGTTCCAATCCCCTCAGGGCACTGTCAAAGTCCTCAGGATTGCTGCTGGCGTATCGGCGTGCCAGCGCGATCAGCATGCCTTCCTTGATGCCAAACTCTCCGGCCTGTTTTTCCGTGGCATCTGCGAGCCGACGCACCTCGGCTTCAATGCGAGCCTGCCCATCTTTCAGCACGTCCAGATCGGCCAGCACCTCCCGCTGGAACCAGGGCACGACTTTCGCTTCGAACGCCGGATCGCCATCGAGCAGGCCAAGGGCATGCATCACCAGACTTTCGAGCGCTCTCCGATTGATCGCGTTCTGAGGATCGGCGCTTTCGGCAAAATCGTGTGCTGCCGTCATCGCCGCCTCCTCGACAACGAGCGAAGCTAGCTTTTCATTGTTGCGCCCGGCCGCAATCAGCCGTTCGGGATTGGGGTCGAGGCTTGACAGTACCGCCGCGAGCGCTGCCTCCATGGGTGCGATCTGGTCGTTTTGAATATCGCCCGAGCTTGCCCAGGCTTCGAAGTTCTCTTCAAGAACCGTCTGAAGTTTCACCATGGCGGAATGAGGTTCGGGCTTCTGCGGCCTCCGCAGATTCTGGATCACCGCCGGAAAAGCGAGCCCGGCCGCGCCGACGCCCAAAGCCGCTGTCCCAAAGCCAAGCGTCGATGCACTGGCAACGCCGAAAAGCGCGACGCACACCACGGATAATTTCTCGCAAACCTCGATGCGCGCCATTCGCCCGTCCTCTCCTCAAGATTGGAACACTGCATGAAGCCGTGCGATTCCTCAACCGGCAGGCGGTGTCCTTGGCTTCAAGCGCGATCCGGGTGCACCAGCCGTTTGCGTTGCCCGGCAAGCGCTTCGCCCTTGACCTTACCCTCCCGTTCCGGTCTCTCGCGTGCAACACGTGAAACCAACCGAAGGAGCGGCCCCTTGGCTCAGCTCAATGCGCAGATCATTCCCGTCACCGAGTTCCAGCAGAACTGCACGCTGCTCTTCGACGAAGAGACGAAGAGCGGGGTCGTGGTCGATCCGGGCGGCGAGGCCGGGAAGATCAAGAATGCCGTCGAGGCGGCGGGGGTGACGGTCGAGGCGATCTGGATCACCCACGGCCATATCGACCATGCCGGCGGCGCGATGGAGCTGAAGGACATGCTCGGCGTCGACATCGTCGGCTCGCACAGGGACGACAAGCTGCTCATGGACAATCTCGCCGAACAGGCAAAGATGTTCGGGCTGAAAAGCGAAATCCGCAACTGCACTCCGGACCGCTGGCTCGACGAGGGCGACACGGTCTCCTTCGCGGGCCACGAATTCGAGGTCCTGCACACGCCCGGCCACGCGCCCGGCCACGTGATCTTCGTCTACCGGGCGGCGAAGTTCATCGTGATGGGCGACGTCCTCTTCAACGGCTCGATCGGGCGGACCGATCTGCCGGGCGGCGACCACGAAACGCTGCTTGCCTCGATCCGCGACAAGGTTCTGCCGCTGGGCGATGATTTCGGCTTCCTCTGTGGCCACGGGCCCGGCAGCCGGCTCGGCGACGAGCGGCGGTCGAACCCGTTTTTGTCGGAGCTTTAAAGCCCGTCAGTAACCGGGCGCGATGCGGATGATCTTCGAGCCGCCGCCGGTGACGATCACGTCCACGCCCGACTTCGGATAGGGGCGCTTGTCGAGACGCGCCTCCTCGATGTTGATGACCTTCGGACCCGGATTGGCGTAGCGTCCGGCCCGCGCATCCCTGAGACGGGCGCGCTCCGCCCGGTTTTCATAGACGCCGGGACGGATCGACACATAAAGAACCGAGCCCACGCCGCCTGATGTCGAGACACCGGGCGTTTCCACGTAACGCCACGCCCGTTTCGCCGGCTTGCCGACGAAGCGGGCCGAAGACGGCGACTGACCGGCGATGCCGGTATAGCGAACCACGTCCTCGGTCGGCACGGTGATCTCGCTGGTGATCCCGCCGCCATCCTCCAGAAATTCCTCGCGTTCAGGAGTAAAGACCTGAGCGCCAGCGGAGACGCTGCCGCCATCCTCCAGGAATTCCTCGTCCTTAGAGGTGAAGGTCACGCTGTCCTCGTCGGAAATGCTGCCGCCTCCGGCCAGAAAGTCATCGTCGGTATCGAGGCCGATGTCGTAGCCGGTGGTAATGCCGCCGCCGTCTTGCAAGAAATCCTGCTGCGCGAGGGCGGAGGTCGAAACGCAAAGGCCGAGGGCCGTGGCAATCGTAAAAATGGGCCGCATGGGACAAACTCCTTAACAAGGCGTTAAACGGTGTTTGCCTTGCGGACAGCAAGAGCCATGCCAGCGAAGTGATCGCGGCCGCAGAGCGGGGCATGGGGCGTGGTTTCATGGAAAGGGAAATCGCGCGCCAAGCGCGAGAATTCTGGTTTTGTTAACCAAGATTGCGGATCGGGAGCTGGACGGCGCGAAAGCCCGGCTTTTCCATGCCCAGACGACTGAGGACCGGGGCTGGACCGTCTCAGATCCGCACGGATGGACCAGAACGGGACGCCCCAATCGGGTCACCGGGTCACCGGGTCACCGGCGACGGTATGATCCGCCCCCGGCCCCCTGCCTCGACCTGTTATACCATGCCCGGCTGAATAAGCCGGCGTTGGTATCGCAGCCCGCGCGGCGCAGACACGGTCTTGAAATCCGCCATCGCGAAGCGATCAAACGGATTTCGTATTAGTGTTCGTAGATCATCTTGCGTGTCATGCCGCCGTCCAGCGTCATCACCTGGCCGGTCATGAAGCCGGCGCCCGTCAGGTAAAGCACCGCCTCGCCGATATCCTCGGCCCGGCCGACGCGGCCCGCCGGGTGCTGGGCGTGATCCTTGTCCCGAAGGTCCTCGCTGCCCGAAATCCAGCCGGGCGCGATGCAGTTGACGCGGATTTTCGGCCCGAGGCTGACGGCCAGCGACTGCGTGAAGCCGAAGAGCCCACCCTTCGATGCGCAATAGGCCTCGGTCTCGGGTTCGGCCATGAAGGCGCGGGTCGAGATCATGTTGATGATCGAGGCTCCCTCCCCCATCAGAGGCACCGCCGCGCGCGTCATCAGGAAGGCACCGGTCAGGTGGCTTTCGGTGATCGCGCGCCAATCGCCAAGCGAGAGCTTTTCGATCGGGCCCGTATAAGGGTCCGCCTTGCCCGCATTGTTGACGAGAAGGTCGAGCTCGCTCCAGCCGAGTGTCTCGAATGCGGCAGCGACCGATGCCTCGTCGGACACGTCGCAGCGGATGAACCGCGTCCCAGCGCCCTCTTCGAGATCGAAGGAGACGACCTCCCAGCCGTTCTCCGCCAGCGTGTTGCAGATACCGGAGCCGATAAGGCCAGCTCCGCCTGTTACGATTGCTTTTTTCATGGGGCTCAAGCTAGGGCGCGGCGAAACGCGAGCCACCGCGCCAAATCGTCAGCCGGCGGCCGGCCGGTCCCAGACTTTCAGCTCGGCCGGACGGTCGGTCGTCTTCTCGTCCGCCTTGCAGAGATCGGCGATGACGCAGGCCTCGCAATCGGGCTTGCGCGCCTTGCAGACATACCGGCCGTGCAGGATGAACCAGTGATGGGCGTGGCGGCGATAGGGCTGGGGGATGATTGCGAGGAGCCGCTCCTCCACCTCGTCGGGCGTCTTGCCCGGCGCGATCTTCAACCGGTTGCCGATACGGAAGATGTGGGTGTCGACGGCGAGCGTCTCCTCGCCAAAGGCGGTGTTGAGAACGACATTCGCCGTCTTGCGGCCGACACCGGGCAGCGCCTCCAGAGAGGCGCGGTCGCGCGGCACCTCGCCGCCATGATCGGCGACCAGCTTCTCGGACAGCGCGAAGACGTTCTTCGCCTTGTTGCGATAAAGCCCGATCGTCTTGATATGCTCGCGGATGGCCTCCTCGCCGAGGGCTACCATGGCGGCGGCATTGTCGGCGGCGGCAAAAAGGCCGCGCGTCGCCTTGTTCACCCCGGCATCGGTCGCCTGGGCCGACAGCACCACCGCGACGAGCAGCGTGAAGGGGTTGGAATGTTCGAGTTCGGGCTCCGGCTCCGGTCGCTGCACGGCGAGCCGGCGGAAGATCTCCGTGATCTCCTCTTTCGAATAGGGAATGCGCGGCCTGCGCTTGCGGGGCTTGACGGCGCGCTTCGGCAAAGATTTCGTCTCTGTCACGCGTCTCTCACCCTGCGTCGCTTTACCGGCCTTGATTCCGCCCGAAGCGGAGGCAATCTTGTCTCTCATGCCCCTTCTTTAGGAGCCGCGGGAATGGATGACAATTCGAGCCGCATGAGCCCAATCCTGTCCGATGCGGACAAGCCGATCTTCGAAGCCCTTCTGACGCCCTACCGGTCGCTCGGACCGCGCGGCTTCGCCGTCACCATGACGCTGTTCGGGGCGGTCTGCCTTGCGGCGGGCCTGCTTTTCGCCTCACAGGGCGCCTGGCCGGTGTTCGGTTTTCTGGGGCTCGACGTCGTCATCCTCTATTTTGCATTCAAGCTCAGCTATCAGGCCGGCAAGGCACGGGAAGAGGTTTCAATCTCGCGCACCGATCTCTCCATACGAAAAATCTCTCCGCGCGGACGGGTCCGCGAGGCCCATTACCAGCCCGCCTGGACGAAGTTTCATGTGAAACGCATGGAGGATGTCGGGATCTTGCGAATGGATGTCGCAAGCCAGGGCCGTTCGACCGAAATCGGCCAGTTTCTCAACCCGGACGATCGGGAGAGCTTCGCCAAGGCCTTCAGCGAGGCCCTCGGCACCGCGAAACGGGGCTGATTGCGGCTCTCGTGACCATGACCGAAGAAAAGCCGGCTTATAACGCTCCGCTTCACGCGATCGATCTTGGCCAGAAGCTCGCCAAGGATGTCTACGAAACCCGGCTGGCCGAGCTTCAGACCCAGCTGATGCAGATCCAGCAGGCTTATCTCGCTACCGGTTCCGCCGGCGTTATCGTCTTCGAAGGATGGGATGCCTCCGGCAAGGGCGGCACGATACGAAGGATGTCCTCCGCCCTCGATCCGCGCAGCTTCAAGGTCTGGCCGATCGGGGCCCCGCGCCCCTATCACAAGGATCGGCACTATCTTCTGCGCTTCATGGAACGGATGCCGCCACGCGGCGCGATCTCGGTCTTCGATCGCTCCTGGTATGGCCGCGTTCTTGTAGAACGGGTGGAAGCCCTAACGCCGGAACACCGCTGGCGGCAGGCCTACCGCGAGATCACCCAGTTCGAGCGGATGCTGATCGATGACGGGGTCAGGATCGCGAAGCTCTTCTTCCACATCTCGCCCGAGGTGCAGCTGAAGCGTTTTGCGCAAAGACTGCGCGACCCGCTCAAGCGCTACAAGCTGTCGCTGGAGGATTTCCGCAACCGCGATAGCTGGACCGACTACGAGGTCGCGATCGACGAGATGGTCGATAAGACCGGCACCGACGATGCCCCATGGCGCTTGATCCCGGCCAATGACAAGAAGCTCGCCCGCATCTCTGCCCTGGAGGAGATCGCCGAGAAACTCGGCGCTGGCCTCGATCTCAGCCCGCCTCGGCTCGATCCTGCAATCCTCGCGGCAGCGCGGAAGCATTTCGCCATCGACCCCGAACTCGAGGCAAACCTTCAAGACCGGCCGGAATAGGCGAGGTTCGCGCGCGTTTCGCTCATTGGCGATCACGATCTCGTTGCGCGCCCGACAGCGCTGCGACAAATCGTTCAGTCTGAACTGAATAATCTTTTCGTTCAGTCTTGATTAAACGAAAACGCGGTCGTAGCTACGGCCCATGAACCAGACGCCGAGCCCCATCAGTTTTCAAACGCCCCTGACCTGCGAGGAAGCCTGCGAACGCTTCGTCGAGCGCATGGGTGAGCACATGGAAATGGAGGGCCTGCCCCGCATTGCCGGACGGCTGTTCGGCCTTCTTCTGGTCGATCCGGGGCCCGTCAGCTTTTCCGCCCTCGCCGAAAGGCTCGCCGTCAGCCGTGGATCGGTCTCGACCAATGCGCGGCTTCTGGAGGGGATGGGACTGATTACGCGGCTCTCCGTCGAAGGCGAACGACAGGATTACTTCCGCCTCGCCGACAAACCCTTCGTCAACATGATCCATGGTATCGCCGCAAGGATGCGCGAAACCATGACGATGATCGACGAAGGCTGCCGGGACTGCGGTGGACCGGCGATCAACGAAGGCATCCTCGCCACGCGAGACTTCTTCGCCGAAGCGGTCGCAAACCTCGAACACCTTGCAACCCGGCTTGCAGAGCAGTGCGTGCGGGAGAAAAGCCAATGATGGAACCGGACGCACACACCCTCTCCGTGAACCACGACAGAAAACGGAACGCAGCGGTGCACACCAGCACGACGACAGCCCTGGAGCCGGCGGGCAGGCAACCGAAACCGCCGAAGGAGCCGCGCTCGAAAGCCGGCTGGCTCGCGCTGCTCTTCGTCGTCGCTCTCGTTGCCTGGATGGGCTCCGGGTATCTGGGCGAGAACAAGGGCCAGCCGGTCGCCGAGGCACCGCGCGACAAGGTCGTCAACCCGTTCACGGTGGAGGCGTTCGAATCCAAGGCGAAGGCCGTGACCCAGTTCGTCGCGGCCGAAGGCCAGGCGATGCCGGACCGGCAGACGCCCGTGCGCGCCAAGACCGGCGGCACGATCGAGGAAATCGTCGCGAAGAAGGGCCAGTTCCTGAACGAGGGCGATGTCATCGCCCGGATCGCGCTTGCCGATCGCAGCGCCCAGATCTCCCAGGCCGAGGCCGAGCTGAGCCGCCGCCAGGGCGAATTCGATCGCGTGAGCGGCCTCGTGGAGCGCGGCTATTCCACGCGCGCCGAGCTGGAATCGGCTGAAGCCGAACTCGCTGTCGCGCGCGCCTCCCTCGCCTCGATCCGCCAGACGCAAGGGGACACGGAAATCCGCGCCCCGATTACCGGCGTTCTGGAAGACTTCAATCTCGATCTCGGCGAGTTCATCGCCGCTTCGGCTGAAGTCGGAACCCAGGTGGACATCAACCCCCTCACGGTCGAAGTGCAGGTCGCACAGCAAGGCATCGGTCAGATCAAGGTTGGCCAGACCGCCCAGGTGAACTTCATCACCGGCGCAAGCCGGCAGGGCGAGGTCACCTATGTGGCGAGCAATGCCAAGGCCTCGACACGCACCTTCCCGGTGGAGATCACGATTCCCAACCCGGACCGCGATATTCCGGCCGGCATCTCCGCAGAAGTGCGCATTCCGGTCGGCGAAACACCGGCCCATTTCCTCTCGGCCGCAATCCTCGCCCTCGGCCCCAACGGCGAACTCGGCATCAAGGCGGTCGACGAGAATTCGAAGGTCAAGTTCTATCCCGCCGAACTCGTCCGCGCCGAGACCGATGGCATCTGGGTCAACGGCCTGCCCGATACCCTGCGTATCATCTCGGTCGGTCAGGGTTTCGTCTCGGACGGCGAAACGGTCAACGCCGTCGCGCCCACAGGCAACGCCCCCGATATCGAAACACCGGCGGACGCACCCTCCCAGCCCGAACTGCCGGATCTTGCGGCCACTGCCGGCGAAGCGAGCGGCGAGAACGGCTCCGGCCTGTTGGCCAACAGGGCGCCAGACGCGCAGGCAGATGCGGACGCCAGTCAGATGGTCGCCTCCAATAATAGCCAGGCAGGCAACGCCGAGACCACAGGCGGCAGCGATCGGGTGAAGACGCTTCTGGAACAGGCAGGGTTCGCGGTCGCTGCGGGCTCGGACGGAACGCCGCCGCAAGCCGTCGTGCGCATGGCGCAGGAAGCGCTCAACACGCTTGGTTATGAGGCAGGGCCAACGGACGGCGTGATGGGCACCTCCACCCGCGATGCCATCCGCGCCTTTCAGGAAGACAAGGGGCTCGATGCCACCGGAACGCTGAACGCGGCCCTCGCAACCGCGCTGACGCAAGCGATCGCCACGGGGGCGACCCGATAATGAATGCCATCATCGACGCAGCCTTCGACCGCTCACGCACCGTCCTTCTATTCCTGGTCCTGATTATTCTGGCCGGCATCGTCGGCTATCAGTCGATCCCGAAGGAGTCCCAGCCGGACATCCCGATTCCCGTCATCTACGTTTCGACCGTTCTTGAGGGGATTTCGCCCGAGGACGCCGAACGCCTGATCGTGAAGCCCCTTGAGACAGAGCTCTCCTCGCTCTCCGGTCTCGATGACATCGAGGGCACGGCCTATGAAGGCTTTGCCTCGGTGCAGCTCACCTTCGAGGCGGGCTTCGATGCGGATGCAGCCCTGACGGACGTCAAGGACGCCGTCGACCGGGCCAAGCCGAAACTGCCCCAGGAAGCCGAGGAGCCGTCGGTCAACGAGGTGAACACCTCGCTCTTCCCGATCGTCACCATCGTTCTGTCCGGTCCCGTTCCCGAGCGCACACTCGTCAATCTGGCAAGCGAACTCCAGGACGATCTGGAATCGGCGCCCGGCGTGCTCGAAGTCGATATCGGCGGCGATCGCGACGAGCTGATGGAGGTCCTGATCGACCCGACGGTGTTCGAGACCTACAACATCTCCTTCGATACCCTCCTCAACCAGCTCAGCCGCAACAACCGGCTGATCGCAGCCGGTGCGATCGACACGGGCGCGGGCCGGATCGTACTGAAGGTGCCGGGGCTCGTCGAGGACGTGAAGGACGTTCTCGACATGCCGATCAAGGTCGACGGCTCGACGGTTCTCACCTTCAAGGACGTCGCTATCGCGCGCCGGACCTTCCAGGACCCCGACGGCTTTGCCCGCATCGACGGACAGCCGTCACTGGCGCTGGAGGTCAAGAAGCGCTCGGGCGCCAACATCATCGAGACGGTTGAGGCGGCACGGCAGATCGTCGCCCAGCATCAGGAAACATGGCCCGACACGCTGAGCGTCCAGTTCCTGCAGGACGAATCCGAGCAGGTCGTCTCCATGCTGACCGACCTTGAGAACAACGTCATCTCGGCGATCGTCCTCGTCATGATCGTCATCGTGGCGGCGCTCGGCCTCAGAACCTCCATTCTGGTCGGTCTCTCGATTCCCGGCTCGTTCCTGGCCGGCATCGCGATCCTCTGGCTCGCCGGCTTCACGATGAACATCATCGTGCTCTTCTCGCTGATCCTCGTCGTCGGCATGCTCGTCGACGGCGCGATCGTGACGACGGAGCTGGCGGACCGGCGGCTGCTCGAAGGCGCGTCCCCACGCGATGCCTATCGCTATGCCGCAAAGCGCATGGCCTGGCCGATCATCGCCTCGACCATCACGACGCTCGCCGTCTTCCTGCCGCTGCTCTTCTGGCCCGGCATCGTCGGCGAATTCATGAAATTCCTGCCGCTGACCGTCATCATCACGTTAACGGCCTCGCTTGCGATGGCGCTCATCTTCATTCCCGTTCTCGGCGGGGTGATCGGCAAGGCCCAGCCCATGGCGAAGAAGCAGCGCGAGGCGCTGGAGGCGGCGGAAACCGGCGATCTCGGGACCATCGGCGGCCCGACCGGGTTCTATCTGAAGGTGCTGAACGCGGCGCTGAAGGGCCCGCTCGCAACGCTCATCATCGCACTCACCATCCTCATCGGCGCCTTTTATGGCTATGCGCAGTATGGCCGGGGCGTCGAGTTCTTCCCCTCCATCGAGCCGGAATTTGCCCAGGTGCAAGTCCGGGCGCGCGACAATTTCTCGATCTTCGAGAAGGATACGCTGGTGCGGCAGGTCGAGAGCCGCCTTCTCGACCTCGACGAGGTCAACAGCGTCTATGCGCGAACCTTGAGCGAAGGCGCGTCCCGCCAGCTCGGCGGCGATGTCATCGGCACCATCCAGCTCGAACTCGACGAATGGAACGAGCGTCGCAAGGCGACCGAGATCTTCGAGGATGTGCGCGGTCTGACATCGGACATTCCGGGTATTACGATTCAGGTCCAGCAGGAGCAGAACGGCCCCTCCTCCGGCAAGCCGATCAATGTGAAGCTCAACGGCACGGATCTCCAGTCCCTGTCGACCGCGGTGGCCGAGGTCCGCGCAGCAATGGACGAGATCGGCGGCTATACGAACGTCACCGACACCCGGCCGCTACCCGGCGTCGAGTGGCAGCTCACCGTCGATCGCGAAGAGGCCGCGCGCTACGGCGCCGACGTCTCGCTTCTGGGCCAGGCCGTTCAGCTACTGACGCGCGGCATCGAGGTGTCCGAGTATCGGCCGGACGATGCGAGCGGCGACGGCGAGGTGCCGATCCGGGTTCGCTTTCCGGCGGGCGACCGGACGCTTGAGCGGCTGGAAGATCTGCGCATTCCCACCAGCCAGGGCCTCGTTCCGATCCGCAATTTCGTCTCGTTCAAGCCCTCGCCGAAGGTCGGAACGATCACGAGGCTCGATCAGCGACGGGTGATGACGATCGGGGCCGATGCGGCCGAGGGCCTGCTCGTCGACGATCAGGTGAAGAAGCTGACCCAGCGACTGGAGCAGATGGATCTGCCGCCTGGCGTCGAATACTCCTTCGGCGGCGAAGCGGAAGATCAGGCCGAGGCTGCGAACTTCCTTGGCGGCGCATTCGCGGTCGCCCTGTCGCTGATGTTCATCGTGCTCGTCACGCAGTTCAACTCGCTCTATCAGGCCTTTCTCGTCATGAGCGCGATCGTGTTCTCGACGGCGGGCGTCTTCTACGGCTTGTTGATCACCGGCCGCCCCTTCGGCGTCGTCATGGGCGGCATCGGCGTCATCGCGCTCGCGGGCATCGTCGTGAACAACAACATCGTGCTGATCGACACCTACAACGACCTGCGACGGCAGGGACAACCGCCACTGGAGGCCTTGCTGCGCACCGGTGCCCAGCGCCTGCGGCCGGTCTTCCTGACCTCGATCACGACCGTGCTCGGCCTCGTGCCCATGGTGGTGGGCGCGAATATCGACTTCCTCAACCGGACGATCGAATTCGGCGCGCCCTCGACCCAGTGGTGGACCGAACTGTCGGCCTCGATCGCGGGCGGCCTCACCTTCGCGACCGCCCTGACGCTGATTCTCACGCCAGCGCTGCTGATGCTTGGCGAGAGCTTCATTGCCTGGGTGAAACGCAGGCGCGGGCAGGATGCGCCGAGCCCGAGACTGGGCGCCCCGCTCGGCCGCAGGCGGCCAAAGGGCGGCGACCTCGCACCGGCCGAATGATCAGGATGCCCGGTTTCCTGCCCCTCGTCGTGCGCGGCCGTTACGGCTTCAGCGCATCCAAGGCCTCGCGATAGGTGGGATAGCGGAAGCTGTAGCCCTCGCCTTTGATCTTGGCGTTCGAGACGCGCTTGTTGTCGCCGTAGAAGCTGCGCGCCATGGGCGAAAGCTCGGCGTCTTCGAAGCTGGTTTCCGGCGGCGGTTCGACGCCTGCGAGTTTCGCAGCATAGGTCACCACATCCTGCGGCGGTGCCGGCTCGTCGTCGGTCACGTTGAAGATGCCGCCGATCGCCTTTGGAGCGAGGAGGTCGAGGCTTCCGGCGATATCCTCCACATGGATGCGGTTGAACACCTGACCCGGCTTGATGAGCCGCTTGGCGGTGCCCTTCTTCAGGCTCTCGAACTGGTTTCGGCCGGGGCCGTAAATTCCCGACAGGCGCAGGATCGCGAGCGGCACACCGCGCTGTTCCGCGAGCGCCTGCCAGCCCTCTTCGGCAATGACGCGGGCCCTGGAGCGCTCCGATCCCGGATCGACCGGCGTCTCCTCGTCGACCCAGCGCCCATCGTGATTGCCGTAGACGCCGACGGTCGACAGATAACCGATCCATTTGAGATCCGGGCAGTGCTCGGCGATCGTCTCGGCGTAGACTTTCAGCACCGGATCGCCGTCCGGCGCATTCGCGCCTCCGACGCGGGCTTCGGGCGGTGCCTTGTGGCCCGGCGGAACCGAGACGAGAATATGGGTCGCCTCCGCCAGCGCCTCGGCGATGTCCTCGTCGAAGGTCTCGCCATCGAAGATGAAGGTCGGAAAGCTTGCGGCGGAAAGGCTCTCGGCCTTTTCGATGCTGCGAACGGTGACGCCGAGCACGCTCGATGGGCGAACCTGCTGTTGGACATAGTGGGAGGCGGAATAGCCGTAGCCGAAGACGAAGAGTTTCACGAGACCTTGTCCTCCCGCGTACGGCCGTATTTCTCATCGATCGTCATCATTGCCGCCCGCCATTCGTCTAGAACCGTTTCGTCGGTCTCCCTATCTTGCGCGACCCGTCCCGCCTGCAAGACGTTGTCCGCATCGGCAAGACGCGCGAAGGCCCAGACCGCCATGGCCCGAACGATCGCGGCTTCGTCGTGCATGAGATCGCGGATTTGTGGCAGGAACCCCTTGTCCGCAGAATTGCCGGCGGCGATCAGGCAATTGGAGACGAACTTGTCCCGGCCGATGCGCTTGATCGGCGAGCCGGAGAACAGGGCACGAAACGCGGTGTCGTCGAGCGCCAGAAGAACGCTCAGATGCGGCGCCTTGAGGTCGTCGCGCGCAATCAGCTTGGCCTCCGAGGCGCTTTTCGCGAACTTGTTCCAAGGACAGACGGCGAGGCAATCGTCACATCCATAGATGCGATTGCCCATCTTCGTTCGCAGCGCGCGCGGGATCGGCCGCTTCGTCTCGATGGTGAGGTAGGAGATGCAGAGCCGGGCATCGAGCTGATAGGGCGCCGGAAAGGCGTTGGTCGGGCAGATGTCGAGACAGGCACGGCAGGAGCCGCACCGATCGGCGACCGGCTGGTCCACGGGCAGATCGAGCGTCGTGAAAATCGATCCGAGGAACAGCCAGGAGCCGAAGTCGCGCGACAGGAGGTTGGTGTGCTTGCCCTGCCAGCCGAGCCCGGCCATCGCCCCAAGGGGCTTTTCCATCACCGGTGCGGTATCGACGAAAACCTTCACGTCGTGCGCACCGAGCCCGGCCTTGCGCGCCTCTGCCGCCAGCCGGCCGGCCAGCTCCTTGAGCTTCCCCTTGATGACGTCATGATAGTCCCGGTGCCGGGCATAAACGGAGATTCCGCCCCGATCGGGCTGCTCCAGAACGGCGAGCGGGTCTTCGTCCGGCCCGTAATTCATGGCGAGGACGAGGATCGAGCGAGCCTCCGGCCAGAGCGAGGTCGCCGAGCGCCGGCGTTCCAGCGTCTCCGGCATCCAGCCCATGGTGCCGTGACGGCCAGCCTCCACGAATTCATCGAGCCGAGCGCCGGCAAGCCCGTCGCCCGTCGCCGGGGCAATGCCCATGGCACAAAAGCCGAGCCGTTCCGCATCCCGTCGCAGACCGGAGATCAGCCGATGCGAAGCAGGTCGCCGAGAAGAAGGAGCGTTCATCCTTTTAGGCCCAATCCTACTTTTCACTTATAAAACAGGCGTATTTCGATGTATTTCAGGATCATTCTCACCCGTTCTGCACATTATCTCATCAGGCATCGAACCGATAAACAATCTGTTAGAGCCACATCTCTTGAGTTTGACGGGGCGATACTCCTACCTGTTGCCGAACGCCATCTCTCAAAGGAGCCAATGAATGCGTCAATTCCTTCTCGCGGCCGCCGCCAGCACCCTTCTCTTCACCGGCGCCGCCAGCGCACAGTCGATCGACGTTCCGGCCGGAACCTATGTCAACGACCCGAACCACACCAATGTCCTGTGGAAGGTCAACCATTTCGGCCTGTCGACCTATATCGGTCGCTTCGACACGATGAATGCGACGCTGAAGCTCGACCCCGAAGACGTGACGCAATCCAGCCTGAACGCGACGGTGGATCCCGCCTCCGTCAGCGTCAACTTCGAAGGCGACAAGAGCTTCGTCGAGGAGCTTTCGAGCGACCAGTTCTTCAACGTGGCGGAATTTCCGGAAGCGACCTTCGTCTCCAAGTCGATCGAGGTCACCGGCGACAACACCGGTAAGGTGACGGGCGATCTGACGCTCCACGGCCAGACCCATGAAGAGGTCATGGACGTGACCTTCAACACCGCGCTCAACCCGCATCCGATGACGGACCAGCCGGCCATCGGCTTTGGCGGCGAGATGACTATCGACCGCACCAAATACGGCATCGACTATCTTGCCGGCCCGGTCGGAACCGATGTGACCCTCGAAATCCAGGCCGAGTTCGTTCCCGAATCCTGATCGCGAAACGCGATGCACCGCGTGCGGCTTGTCGGCTTGTAGGCTTGTCGGGCGCGATGCATTTCGAATAGGACGAATTTCGGCGGGTTGACCTCATGGGTTAGCCCGCCGTTCAAGCTTTCGGCGTCTAGAAATAGAGAACATAAGTCCATGAGCGCGACGAGCGAACGGGGCGCATGGCGCGCCGCTTATACCCGCTACACAAGGGGTGCGATCCTCCTCCACTGGACGATCGCCATACTGATCCTCTGCAACATCGCCGGCGGTCTCTTGATGACGTCGGGCTTTCTTTCGAAAGCCGTTCAGTTTCCCGCCGTCCAGTTCCATAAGACGATCGGCCTTCTCGTGCTGGCGCTGACCGTCGCCCGAATTATCTGGCGCGCGACCAATCCGCCGCCGGCTCATGCGCCGACCATGGCCTGGTACGAGCGCGCCGCGTCGGATGCCGTCCATTATGCCTTCTATGCCCTGATGCTCGCCGTGCCCCTGTTCGGCTGGCTGGTCGTCTCGGTTTCGAGCGCGGAGATCCCGACCCATCTCTTCATGATCGACGCCCTGCCCTGGCCGAACCTTCCGATTCGCGAGTCCGTGAGCGAGGCGACACGCAAGACCCTGTCGGACATAGCGCAGTTCGGTCACAAATGGCTGGCGCTCGCCTTTCTGGGCCTTTTGGTCCTGCATGTCGGCGGCGCCCTGAAACACACTCTCATCGACCGCGTTCCGTCCTTTTCCCGGATGGGTGTCGGCGACGGGCTGACGCCGCAGAAGAGCCGGTCCGGCGCCGGGCTCTTCGCGCTCGCAGGCTTTGCCGCAGTGCTCGCCATCGGGCTTCTCATCGGCCGGGCCGAGACGATGCAGGCCAGTCAGCCCACCACGAACGAGGCGTCCGGCTCGCCGGAGACCTCCGCACCGGATGAATCAGGCGCAAACGGCTCCGCCGCAGCCGGCGACTGGGCGATCGATCAAGCTGAGAGCACACTCGGCTTTGCGGCGGAATTCTCAGGTTCGCCGCTGACCGGAACGATCGGGGACTGGTCGGCCGACATCACCTTCTCGCCCGACGCCCTCGACAAGGCCCGCGCCGTTATCACCATCCGCACCGCCTCGATCAGTGTCGAGAATTCCTTCGTCTCGCCCCAGCTTCAAAAGTCCGACGGCTTTGCCTCGGACGAATACCCGGAAGCCAGCATCGTCCTTACGGATTTCCAGAAATCTGGCGATGGCGAGAACGCCTATACCGCGACCGGAGACCTCACGCTCAAGGGAACGACCGAGCCCGTGACGGTCCCCTTCACCTTCGAGCCGCAGGGGAACGGGCGCGCGCACGTCACCGGATCGGCCAGCATCGACCGCCTCGCCTACGGGATCGGCGTCAAGAACGATCCGTCTGGCTCTGAGCTGTCGAAAGAGATAACCGTGCGCTTCGACCTCGTCGCCAGCCGCGTTGGAAGCAGCTCTTGAGGCCCAACGCCTAGACCATTCAGAGAAACAGGCTCCCATGACCGATCTGCCCCGCCAGGAAGACTTCCCGCACATGACGAGCGACAAGCTGCGCTTTGCCGACATGGATCGTCAGGGCCACATCAACAATGTCGCGTTCATGGAGTTCTTCGAGCAGGCGCGAACCGAGGTGATCTACGATCCCGAGGACCCTCTGGTGCCGGACGGATGCGCCTTCGTCATCGCCCATATCGCGATCGACTTCATCGGGGAAATGCTCTGGCCCGGCACGGTGCAAACCGGAACGCGGGTTCAGTCGATCGGCACGAGCTCGATCAAGATCGAGCAGGCTCTGTTCCAGAATGGCAAACCCTGTGCCAAGGCGTTTTCGGTCGTCGTTCTCACCGACACCACCACCCGGCGCTCGACACCATTGCCTGAAAACGCGGTGGAACGGATGAAGGCCCTCGTCTGAACAGGGGGAAGCCTTTCAAGCGTTAGCCGGACGGGCTATGTAGCGATTGGATGAAAAACAATCGGACATCATGGCCAAGCGAGACACAACTTCATCGCGCCCGCGCAACCCCGAAGTTCCCAAACCGCCCCGCAAGCCCATCCCGGATAGCGGGCCCAACGCTCCGGTGCGGAACGCGCCGAAGGCACCCCAGCTTCAACCGCGACGGGAGGTTCCGGCCGCACCGGCCGGGTCGTCCCACGATTTCTGGGAATCGAAACGCGGCGTTAAGTCCATGGAGGATGCCCGCGATTGGCTGATGGCGCGGGGCATCGACGATGTCGAGTGCATCACGCCCGATCTTGCCGGCGTTGCCCGCGGCAAGATGATGCCGGCCAAGAAATTCGTCGGCAACACGTCCCTCGCGCTTCCCTCGGCGCTGTTCATGCACACGATCTCGGGAGAGTATCCCGAGGAGACCGGCGACTTCCGCTATTCACCCAATGACGGCGACCTGAAGCTCGTACCGGATCTCTCGACGCTCTGCGCGGTGCCCTGGGAGACGGATCCGACCGCCCAGGTGATCTGCGATCTCGTCGACCAGACCGGCGGCCGTGTGGGCTATACGCCGCGCAACGTCCTCAAGCATGTGATGGGCCTCTACGAAGCGCGCGGCTGGAAACCCGTGATCGCGCCGGAGATCGAGTTCTATCTCGTCTCCAAGAACGCCGACCCCGATTATCCGCTGACGCCGCCGATCGGGCGCTCCGGGCGGCAGATCCAGTCCGGCCAGTCCTATTCCATCGGCGGCGTCAACGAGTTCGACGAGCTGATCGACGACATCTACGACTATTCCGATGCGCAAGGGTTGGAGATCGACACGCTGATCCACGAGGAGGGCGCGGCGCAGCTGGAGATCAACCTGCGCCACGGCGATCCGGTTGAGCTCGCCGATCAGGTATTCCTGTTCAAGCGCACGATCCGGGAAGCGGCGATGGCGCACGACATCTATGCGACCTTCATGGCCAAACCCATCCAGGGTCAGCCGGGATCGGCGATGCACATCCACCAGTCGATCACCGATATCGAAACCGGCCGCAACATCTTCTCGAACCCCGATGGTGGGCCGTCCGATCTCTTCCATCACTTTATCGGCGGCATGCAAAAATACGTGCCGTCCGCGCTGATCATGATGGCGCCCTACGTCAATTCCTATCGTCGTCTCACCTATGGCATGGCGGCACCGACCAATTGCGAATGGGGCTTCGACAACCGCACGACGGCGTTCCGAGTGCCGACCTCAGACCCGGAAGGCCGGCGCGTGGAGAACCGCCTCCCCTCTTCCGACACCAATCCCTATCTCTCGATCGCGGCGTCCTTGGCCTGCGGCTATCTCGGCATGGTCGAGGCGATCGCGCCAAGCGAGCCGACGGAGCGCACCGCCAACGAAGACGGCGAAATCTCGCTGCCGCGCGGCCTTCTGGAAGCGGTCGCGATCTTCGAGAGCGAAAAAGCGCTGCACGATGTTCTGGGGAAGGATTTCGTCGTCACCTATTCCGGCATCAAGCGCGGCGAGCATGAAACCTTCATGCAGGTGATCAGCCCGTGGGAACGCGAATTCCTGCTGCTGCAGGTGTAGATCTTGGATTACGCGGCCACCTCTCCCATCGCGCCCGGCCGTTCCTATTACGAGGACACGGTCGAACGCCCGAGCTATCCGGCCCTTGAAGAAAGCCTTGACGTCGACGTCCTAGTCGTCGGCGGCGGCTTCACGGGGCTTTCGGCCGCCCTCAATCTGGCCAAGGCCGGCGTCTCGGTCGCCCTTCTGGAAGCCCACCGGTTCGGCGACGGGGCATCGGGGCGCAATGGCGGCCAGATCGGAACGGGTCAGCGGCTCTGGCCGGACGAACTGGAGCCGGAGATCGGCGTCGAGAAATCCCGCGCCCTCTTCAAGCTCGCGGAAGAAGCCAAAGCGAGCCTGCTTGAATTTCTGGAGGTCAACGGGCTCGACGTCGACCTTCGATATGGCCAGCTGGCGGTGGCCCACAAGGCCCGCCATGTCGAGGATTTCCGCGCCCAGGTTGAAGCGCTGACCGAGCGCTACGACTACCCCCATGCAAGCTTCATGGACCGCGAGGAAACCGCGGACAGACTGGGCACGAAGCGCTTCTTCGGCGGAATGCGCGATACCGGCACGGGGCATCTCAACCCGCTGAAGCTCGTGGTCGGAACCGCGTCAGCCGCGGCGCGCGCCGGCGCTCGGCTGTTCGAGGCAAGCCCGGTCGAGACGTTGTCCCATCGCGGCGAGCGTCATGTCGCCAGGACCGCGAAGGGCGAGATCACCGCCCCGAACGTGCTGCTCGCCACGAACGCCTATGGGCACGACCTCTCGCCGGCCCTCGACGCCCATGTCATGCCGATCGGCTCCTTCATCGGCGCGACGGAGCCCCTCCACGACGAGACGATCCTGCCCGGCGGCGAGTCCTGTCACGACTCCCGCTTTGTGGTGCGCTATTTTCGCAAGAGCCGCGACAATCGCCTGCTCTTCGGTGGGCGCGAAGCCTACACCTCGGCGACCGGAAACATCGCAAAGCATATCGAAAAGCAGATTGCGGAAGTCTATCCGCAATTGAAGGGCGTCCGGCTCTCCCATGCCTGGGGCGGCCATGTGGCGATCACGATGAAGCGCATGCCCTTCGTGGAGAGCAGCCGGAACGGCCTGACGGCGATCGGCGGCTTTTCAGGCCATGGGGTGATGCTCGCCAATTTCGCAGGGCGCCTCTACGCCGAGCGCTTAGCGGGCAATCGCGACAGGCTGAAGCTTCTGGAAGAGCTTGAGATACCGCCCTTTCCCGGCGGAACCCGCCTGCGCGGCCCGATGACCGCTCTTGCAATGACGTGGTTCGCGTTTCGGGACCGGTTCTAGATCTTCGCCCTCCCAAAATAAAGTGATGCACGCTGTGCGAGCTGTAACATTCGTTATTGCGCAACGATGGAAAAAGATGCCGCATGAAACCTGCGCGGCAGCAGATCGTTGACACCTAAACAATAATCGCGGTGTCGATGTTTTTGGCCTATGTCAATTTCACCGCCTGTATCCAGATAGGGATGCTTGACGACAGAGGCGGGGGCGTTTTTTGGATTTCGACAGGATCATCAGGTCGAAAGACGACCGTGACATCGCATGCGATGTCGCGCCGGACCGTGTGCATGCTGGCGAAAACGCCCATGACATTCCGGATCGAGCCCTGCGGCAAAGACGAGATGTGCAGCGCGACGAAAGCGTCGCTTCTTCCCGTCGCGCTTCAAAGGGCTCAGCTCCGACCGGTCGCAAATCCGCTGGAAGAACGCGGCCGAAAGCGACGGATATTCGCTCGGCGCTGCGCGGTCGGACCGACCTGGATCACCGGGCGCTCGATGCCCAGGTCGGCGAAATCTGGCTTGCGCCAAGTTCCTACGCGTCATACATCCGCATGAATCATCGGGCCCATCATGCCCTGGAACCTTTGGTCGAAGCAGCACTTCAGCGTCATGATGTCGCCATTCGATATCAGGCGATGCGCCATGCGCTCGACCGCGATCTCGAAGCGCTCGCAGTGCAACCGCTTCCGGTCGAGGTGTCTTCAGGCCCTGACCTGGGAGGGATACCGGGGCTTGCCGGCGCGCTCTATGTGCTTGAAGGATCACGGTTAGGTGCGCGCCTGTTGCATCGAAGGGTGGCCGCGTCCACATGGGTTCACGGGTTTCAAACGCCTCCCCTCGCATTTTTCGAGGCCGCCCAGGCGTCGGGGAATTTCTCGGAGCGCATGGGGCTTTTCGACGATCTGTTGAAAGACGGAGATGATCTCGAGACGGCGGCTCATGCTGCAACAAGCGTCTTCGCACTGTTCGCAAGAAGTGCGAAACTGGCGAGAAGAGAACAATAAGAATTGCGCCAGCAGGAAAGGCGATCAATGAGCCGCGAAGTCGACCCGACGAAATTTGCCGTTGATCTGACGAATTGTGACCGGGAGCCCATACACCTTCTCGGTGGCATTCAGGATTTCGGATTTCTTCTGGCCGTCTCCTTCGACTGGCTGATTCAGCGTGTCTCAGCCAATGTCGAAGCATTCGCGGGCAAGAGCTTCGATGATCTGCTTGGCACCAATCTCGATACGCTTCTCAGCGACGATGTCATCCATCTTCTGCGATCCCGGCTCCAGATGCTGTCCTCGGAAGACGGGAGCGAGCGGGTGTTCGGCATCGACTTTCTGTCCGATGGACGCAAGTTCGATATCTCGCTGCACGTCTCTGGCGCATCAATCATTATCGAAGCCGAGCCCTCCGACGAGAGGCAGACGATCAATCCGGGCGCGTTGGTGCGCTCCATGTCGGGCCGCCTGCAGCGCACGCAGTCGACCGCCGAGCTTTTTGAAGAAAGCGTTCGCCAGCTGAGAAGCGTGACCGGCTTCGACCGGGTCATGCTCTACCGCTTCAACACCGACGGCGCGGGCACGGTGGCCGCGGAAGCGCTTCGCGCGGGGCTCGAATCCTTCCGTGGCCTCAACTATCCGGCAACGGACATCCCGGTACAGGCGCGCGCGCTCTATGTGCGCAATCGCGTCCGCACCATCGCCAATGTTCATGCCGAGCCGGTGCCGGTCGAGCCCCAGCTCGATCCCTCGGGAGACCCGCTCGACCTGTCGATGTCGACGCTCAGATCGGTCTCGCCGATTCATATCGAGTACCTGAAAAATATGGAGGTCGACGCCTCGTATTCGATCTCGATCGTCATCGAGGGACGGTTGTGGGGCCTTTTCGCGCTGCATCACTACAAGCCGCGTCGCCTCTCCATGGAGATGCGCAACGCGACCGAACTCTTCGGCCTGATGATCTCGCTGATGATCGAGGGCAAGCTTGCCCGCGAACGGCGGGAAGCGGAGGAGAAGGGCCGCGAATTGCACGACCGCTTCGTCGGCAAGCTGATGAGCCTGACGCCCTCCGTGGCCGAACTGTCCGACTTTGCAGGTGATCTTCGCGAGATCATCTCCTCGGACGGCGTTGCCGTCTGGGCCGACGGCGTGATGAAAAGCTATGGCAAGACGCCGCCGGACAGCGCGATGCCGGCGCTCGCCCGCTTTTTGAACCGCGCCGCCGCGAGCCGGGTCTATGCGAGCGACGAACTTGGCGCCGTCTATCCGCCGGCGAAGGAATTCGAGAAGGAGGCGGCTGGTCTCCTCGCCATTCCGATCTCGCGATCGCCGCGCGATTACATCATGTTCTTCCGCCGGGAACTGGTCCAGACCGTGAGCTGGGCTGGTAATCCGCAGGACAAGAAGATGGCTTACGGGCCGAATGGCCCGCGTCTGACGCCGCGCAAGAGCTTCGAGGCCTGGCAGGAAACCGTCCGCGGCAAATCGAAATCCTGGACCGATGCGGAGAAGAAGGCGTCGGAGGCGTTACGCGTCTCGATTCTGGAGGTTCTGGTCAAGTTTACCGAGGAAACTTCGCGCCAGCAGGCTCAGGCCCAGCAGGCGCAGGAACTCCTGATCGCCGAGCTGAACCATCGCGTCCGCAACATTCTCGCCTTGATCCGCGCGCTCGTCACCCAGAGCAAGGGGACCGCGAGCGACGTCGATGATTTCTCTAACATCGTCAGCGGTCGCATTCAGGCTCTTGCGCGGGCTCACAATCAGATCACCGACGAGAAATACGCTCCCCAAAAGCTCTCGGATATCATTCAGACCGAAGTCGACGCCTATATCGGCGGCAAGGCGGACAGGGTGATGCTCACCGGGCCGGATATTCTCGTCTCGCCGAAAGCGTTCTCGATCCTCGCTCTCGTCTTCCACGAGATGGTGACCAATTCGGCCAAATACGGCAGCTTGTCCGATTCACGCGGCAGGGTGTTCGTCGATTGGCATATCGATGCGGACAATGGCTGCGTCATCAAATGGCGCGAAGAAGGTGGTCCGGCCGTTCAACGGCCAAGCCGTCGGGGCTTTGGCTCGACGATTATCGAACGATCGATCCCGCACGATCTCGGCGGGGACGCCGAACTCACCTTCAAGCTTGCAGGCCTTCAGGCTCGTTTCCTCATCCCGGAACGCTATATCGAATTCGACGACAGTGCCTTCAACGGGGTGCCAGCGGTCGGCGAACATTCGAAAGGCTGGGAGTCGAAACAGACTTACGCGACGGACTCCCAAGGACACGACGATATGAATTCGGGCAACCGCCTGCTACTGGAAGGGATGAACGCTCTCCTCGTCGAGGACAACGTCATCATTTCGCTCGATGCCGAACAGCTGCTCGAAACCCATGGAGCGAGCGCGGTCTTCATCGGCGCGAACGTTTCCGAAGCGCGGCGTATCCTTGACACGGAAAGCGTCGACATCGCCATGCTCGATGTCAATCTCGGCTCGGAGACGAGTTTCCCGCTGGTCGAGCCGCTGGTCGAGCGCGGCATCCCCTTCGTCTTCGTCACCGGCTACGGCGAAAAGATCGAATTTCCGGAAGCTGCCGGAGCAAATGTCGAAGCCGTAAAGAAGCCCTTCTCGGAGGACGAGCTCCTCGCCGCCCTTGACCGCGCCATCAAACGCTCGAAGGCCGGCTAACGAAGCTGGCCAGGAGAGATCCGGGAGCGATGGCAGGTAGACGTCCGACAGACGTGGATCGATGCTATCGATCTTGGCATCCGTGCGGTGGGATAAACGCCGCAGCGTCTCCTTTTTGTGGCGCGCGGTTTCCCAGATCTGACGCTTTTTCGCGGGTTCCGTTTTTCTTCCGCGCTCATTTATCATAAAGCTCGCTGAGACGTTCAGACCCGCCAGCACAGAAGCCATTGATGTCCAGTCAGATCATCCCCGTCGATCCTTTCGATTACGTCGTTTTCGGCGGCAACGGCGATCTCGCCGCCCGCAAGCTTCTGCCTGCCCTCTACCATCGCGATCGCGACGGACAGATCCCCGACGAGGCGCGCATCATCGGCGCCTCACGGACCGACTTTTCCCGCGACGACTATCGCAACTTCGCCCGCGAGGCGCTGACCAGTCACGTGAAATCGGAGGACCTCCAGGAAGACACGATCGCTCGCTTCCTCGATCGCCTCTCCTATTGCCATGTGGACGCCCGCTCCGACGAGGGCTGGTCGGAACTGAAGGCTCTTCTCGACGAGAAAGGGTCTTCGCGCATCCGGGCGTTCTACATGGCCGTTTCGCCGAACCTCTTCGGTGATTTCGCGGCCAAGGTCTCGCAGTATGCCCTTGCGGACGAGAACGCCCGCGTCGTCGTCGAAAAGCCGGTCGGGCGCGATCTCGCCTCCGCCAAGGCTCTGAATGCCGAGATCGCGAAGTATTTTCGCGAGGATCAGGTCTTCCGCATCGACCACTATCTCGGCAAGGAGACGGTGCAGAACCTCATGGCGTTGCGCTTTGCCAACGCGCTCTACGAGCCGATCTGGAACGCCACCCATATCGACCACGTGCAGATCACGGTCGCCGAACAGGTCGGGCTCGAAGGCCGCGCCGGCTATTACAACACGGCTGGCGCCCTGCGCGATATGGTGCAAAATCACATCGTCCAGCTCATGTGCCTCGTCGCGCTCGAGCCGCCATCGGCCTTCAAGGACGATGCGCTGCGGGACGAAAAGCTGAAGATCCTCAGATCGCTCCGCCCGATCGACGAGAGCAATGTCGAGACCCTGACCGTCCGCGGCCAGTACAGGTCCGGCGCTTCGGGCGGCAACGCGGTTAAGAGTTATCTGGACGATCTCGGCGAAGCCGAAAGCATGACCGAGACCTTCGTCGCCATCAAGGCCGAGATCAACAACTGGCGCTGGGCGGGCGTCCCGTTCTATCTGCGCACCGGCAAGCGGCTCGCCGAGCGCATGTCGGAAATCGTCATCACGTTCCGCAAGCCGCCACACAACATCTTCGCGGACGTCACCGGCGAGGTCTCGCAGAACCAGCTCGTGCTGCGCCTTCAGCCCGACGAGGGCATGAAGCAATATATCATGATCAAGGACCCGGGCCCCGGTGGCATGCGCCTGCGTCAGATCCCGCTGGACATGACCTTCGCCCAGTCCTTCAAGGTGCGCAATCCGGACGCCTACGAGCGGCTGCTCCTCGACGTCATACGCGGCAACCAGACCCTGTTCATGCGCCGCGACGAGGTGGAAGCGGCCTGGGACTGGATCGATCCGATCCTGAAGGGCTGGGACGAGAAGCAGCAGAAGCCGCAGGGCTATACGTCGGGGACCTGGGGACCTTCCTCCTCAATCGCCCTCATCGAGCGCGACGGTCGCACCTGGCACGAACCGGATTGATCCGGCCGGGCCCTGTAAGGCAACACTTGAACGAGAGGGCGAACCCGATGGCAGAACCGGTCTTCCACGAATACAAGACCCCGGAAGCACTCGCCGAGGCGCTGGCAGCGGGTGTCGCCGCCGTGCTTGCCGGCGCGATCGCCACCCGTGGATCGGCGACGCTAGCGGTGTCCGGCGGTTCGACCCCCAAACTCTTTTTCGAGCATCTAGGCCAGGCCGAAATCGAGTGGAAAAACGTCGAGATCACTCTCGTCGACGAGCGATGGGTGCCCGAAACCTCCGATCGTTCCAACCACGCCCTCGTCAAGCGCCATCTAATGACGGGACCCGCGAGCGCGGCCAATCTTCTGCCGTTCTACACCGGCCACGAGACGCCGGAAGAGGCGCTCGACGAGCTGAAGCATCGCTATTGCCGCCTCTCCCGGCCGTTCGACGCGGTCATTCTGGGTATGGGCACGGACGGCCATACGGCCTCCTTCTTTCCCGGCGCGGAAAATCTCGATGCCTTGCTTCATCCGAAAGGCCATGACGAGGTCGCGGCCGTGAGGGCCCCCGGCGCGGGCGAGCCGCGCATCACATTGACCCTCCCCATGCTGGTGGACGCCCGCCTTCTCGCTCTCCATATCGAGGGAGAGGAGAAACGCGCCGTGTTCCGCAAGGCGATGGAAGGCGACGATGTGGCCGAGCTGCCTGTCCGCTCCGTTCTTGCGGCGGATCGAGGCGAACCGCTCGCCGTGTTCTGGGCGCCTTGAGGAGGCCACGTCGCCGAAACCGGTAGCGGACCGGCATCACGCGCGGCTGCCTTCGTGATAGACGTCCGCCCGAAACCTTTCGCGCAAGCGCCAAGAGGAAAAGATCATGACCGCCGACCGTCGCATCGAAGAAATCACCGACCGCATCCGCGAACGATCGAAGGCAACGCGCGAGCCCTATGTGGCACGGATCCAGGCCAAGGGCGCGGAAGGCCCGAAACGCTCGACCCTGACCTGCGGCAACCTTGCCCACGGCTTCGCCGCCTGCGGCCCGGTCGACAAGGAACGGCTGATGGGCGATGTGACGGCCAATCTCGGCATCATCACCGCCTATAACGACATGCTCTCGGCCCATCAGCCCTTCGAGCGCTTTCCGGACATCATCCGCGAGGCAGCCCGCGAGGTTGGTGCGACGGCGCAGGTCGCCTCCGGCGTTCCCGCCATGTGCGACGGCGTCACACAAGGGCAGGCGGGCATGGAGCTCTCGCTCTTCTCGCGCGACGTGATTGCCATGGCCGCGGCAGTCGGCCTGTCGCACGACATGTTCGATGCGGCCGTCTATCTCGGGGTCTGCGACAAGATCGTCCCGGGCCTTGCCATCGCCGCCCTCACCTTCGGCCACCTCCCGGCGATCTTCGTGCCGGCCGGGCCGATGACCTCCGGCCTGCCGAACGACGAAAAGAGCCGCATCCGCCAGCTCTATGCCGAAGGCAAGGTCGGCCGCGACGAGCTGCTGAAGGCGGAATCGGCCTCCTATCACGGCCCCGGCACCTGCACCTTCTACGGCACGGCGAACTCCAACCAGATGCTGATGGAGATCATGGGCCTGCACACGCCCGGCTCCTCCTTCATCAATCCGAACACGCCCCTGCGCGATGCCCTGACAAAGGAAGCGACCAAGCGGGCGCTGGCGATCACCGCACTCGGCAACGAGTACACCCCGGCGGGCCTGGTGGTGGACGAACGCGCGGTGGTGAACGGGGTTGTGGGCCTCCATGCCACGGGCGGCTCCACCAACCACACCCTGCATCTCGTCGCGATCGCGCGGGCGGCCGGCATCAAGCTCACCTGGTCGGACATTTCCGACCTCTCCGACATCACGCCGCTGCTTGCCCGCGTCTATCCGAACGGCCTTGCGGACGTGAACCACTTCCATGCCGCCGGCGGCATGGGTTTCCTGATCCGCGAACTCCTCTCGCGCGGCCTGCTTCACGACGACGTGAAGACCGCCTGGGGCACGGGCCTCAATGCCTATGCCGTGGAGGCCAAACTCTCGGAAGACGGCCAAAGCGTCGTGCGCGACCCGGCCCCGAAGGAAAGCGGCAATTCGAAGGTTCTGACCACGGCGGACAATCCGTTCTCCTCCAATGGCGGCCTGAAGATGCTCACCGGCAATCTCGGCAAGGGCGTCATCAAGATTTCCGCCGTCAAACCGGAGCATCGCACCGTCGAGGCCGAGGTTCGCATCTTCAACGACCAGAACGAGGTGAAAGCGGCCTTCGATTCGGGCGAACTCGATCGCGACGTCATCTGTGTCGTGCGCTTCCAGGGACCGAAGTCGAACGGCATGCCGGAACTGCACAAGCTGACGCCGCTCCTCGGCATCCTTCAGGATCGCGGCCACAAGGTCGCCCTCGTCACCGACGGGCGCATGTCGGGCGCATCGGGCAAAGTGCCGGCGGCCATCCACGTAACGCCGGAAGCCAAGGCAGGCGGCCCCATCGCAAAGCTGAAAGAGGGCGATGTGGTGAAGCTCGATGCCGAAGCCGGCACGCTCGAGGTTCAGGTCGATGCGGCGGAGTTCGACGCACGCGAGCCCTTCACCATGGATCTGTCCGCCTACGAACATGGCATCGGCCGCGAGCTTTTTGCGCCGTTCCGTGCCCTTGTCGGATCGGCCGACGAGGGAGCCGGCGTCTTCGCGGCCTAACTTGCTGGTCTGGAGCGGAATGCCGTAAACAGGAATCGATCGTCTGCTCCGAGCCAATGTTGTCCCGCAGGATGTATGCCGAAACGCCATGTGAATTTTCGGCATCATGCTGCAGGTCTGCGGCGGCGACCACGACTGAAACGAGAACATGTTGAATAGAGTGTCTTGATGGCCAGATCGTTTGCCAAAAAGCTTCTTGGCAAACTCAAGATGCCACGGCTGCCGCGCACCTCGTTGCGGCGGCTCGGCTTTGTTCACGATGCACTCGTGAGCTTCATCGCCATCACCGCCGCGATGGCCCTGTCATGGGGGCTGGCACCGCTCCTGGCGCTCTGGCAGATCTGGGCGCTGATCGGGATATTTACCGTTCTGTGCCTGATCATCTTCCCGATCTTCCGTCTGAACAGCGGGGCCTGGCGCTATGCCTCTCTCCTCGACGTCGTTTCGATCGTCAAGGCCGCGACAGCGGCGGTCCTGATCTTCCTCTTCATCAGCTTCTTCGTCTTTCGCGGCGATTACGTTCCGCGCTCGGCGATCGTGAATACCTGGTTCATTCTGATCGTCGGGCTTGGCGGGCCGCGTCTCGCCTACCGATTGATGAAGGAAGGCGGGCGGGGTTTCGACACCCCGAACCCAAGCGTCAACACCGGAAACGCAATCCTCGTCGTCGGCTATACGGACGATGCCGATCTCTATGTCCGCAACGCGCGCCGGAGCGGTGACGGACTGAGGGTCGTCGGCATCCTCGACGAGCGGCCGAAGAACCGTCGGCGACAGCTTCACGGCGTTCCCGTCGTCGGCGGATGGTCCGATCTGTCTGCGGTGATCGCGAAGCGGAGGGCCCAGGGGCTGAGATCGATCAGCGAGATCGTCGTCGCCGATCAGGAGATCCCGGCCCAGGTCCTGTCCGATCTCGTCATCCAGGCCTCGCCGCACAAGATCACCGTCAAGCGCCTGCCGGATATGGCCCGTGCCGGTATCGTCGACGAAAACGCGCCGATCGAGCCGCAGCCGATTCAGCTGGAAGACCTTCTGAGCCGCAAGGTTGTGGATCTCGATCTTCAGGAAACCGGCGACCTTCTGCGCGGATCACGGATCGCGGTCACCGGAGCCGGCGGATCGATCGGGTCCGAACTCGTCAGGCAGATCGGGAGCTTCAAGCCGTCCGTTCTGATCCTCATCGAAAACAGCGAATTCAATCTCTGGTCCATCGAACGCCAGCTCGCCGCGACCTATCCCGATCTCGAGGTCGAGGCGCACATCCTCGATGTCCGCCGCAAGGATCGCATCGACCGCCTGTTCGCCAAACTGAAGCCCGAAGTGGTTTTTCACGCAGCGGCCATGAAACATGTCCCGATCGTCGAGGACAATCCGATCGAGGGCATCGAGACGAACCTCATCGGCACCCGCAATGTCGCGGATGCGGCGCTCGCCTACGGGTCGCGGGCCTTCGTGATGATTTCCACCGACAAGGCGGTGAACCCGACCAATGTCATGGGGGCCTCCAAGCGCTCGGCCGAAGCCTATTGCCAGTCTCTCGATCTCAGCCAGGACCGCACGCGCTTCATGACCGTGCGCTTCGGCAATGTGCTGGGCTCGGCCGGATCGGTTGTTCCGCTCTTCCAGAGCCAGATTGCGCGCGGCGGCCCGCTCACCGTCACCGACCCCAATATCGTTCGCTTCTTCATGACGATTCCCGAGGCGACGAGGCTGATTCTCCACGCGGCCGGACACGGCATGAACAATGCCGGCTCGAAGGGGCTCATCTACGTTCTCGACATGGGCAAGCCGGTGCGCATCGCAGAGCTTGCCGAGCGCCTGATCCAGCTCGCGGGTCTCAGGCCGCATATCGACATCGCCATTGAGTTCACCGGCCTGCGCAAGGGCGAAAAGCTCTACGAGGAGCTGTTTTCCACCGAGGAGCAACGGGAAGAAACCGGCCGCGAGGGCCTTTTCTTCGCCCGCTCGCGGGTTCTCGACGTCCAGCTTCTGTCACGTAATCTAAAAACCGTGGAAGCGGCGATCGAAGCAGGCGAAGCCGGCCGCGTCGTCGAATGCCTTCGGCGGATCGTGCCGGAATTCGAAACGATCAGCTTTCCGATGGCGCCGACGCTGGGCTCCCCTCAGGGCGGTGAGCCAGTGGTGAGCAAGCCGGCAAGGCCTGTCGGCGAATAGCCGTTTCGGCGTCTTTGGAATGATTCTGCCGTTTTGAACCTTCAGCCGGGGAATAATGTTTCCCTCATGGCCGTCTGCTTGCAATCGCTGACGGCGCAAGTGGGCGGCTAACGCCCTACTTTCCGATCATGACAACCCGGCGGCCGCGCTTTGCGCTGGTGGCCTTACGAAGATGGGAGCAGATCCATGGCGAAGGACCACCGCGCCGGATCGAAGGTTAAGGGCGACAAGCTGCCCGCCATTGTGATGGCGAGCGACCTTCTGGAGGGTGACACCGTCTTTCTGGTCAAGGGCGGCTGGACGCGCGACTCGCGAGAGGCGCGCATCGCCTACGATCAGGAAACGGCCGACGCCATGGAAGCCGAGGGCCGGGGCGCGGCTGCGGCCAACGCCGTGGTCGATCCCTATCTGGTTCCGGTCGAAATTACCGAGAACGGGCATCCCGTCGCACGACATTTTCGGGACGTGATGCGCCAGAAGGGTCCATCCATTCACCCCGACATGGGCAAGCAGGCCGATTTCGGCCCGATCGCCTGACCGTTTCGAACGCGAATAGGTTTCGACATGTACCGCTACGACGAATTCGATGAGCGCTTCGTGCGCGAACGGGTGGACCAGTTCCGCACGCAGGTCGCGCGACGGCTCGACGGCTCGCTGACCGAGGACGAGTTCAAGCCGCTGCGCCTCAAGAACGGGCTGTATCTCCAGCTGCACGCCTACATGCTGCGCATCGCCGTGCCCTATGGCACGATGAGCGGACGGCAGCTGCGGCAACTCGCGAAGATCGCGCGCGAATACGACAAGGGCTATGCTCACTTCACGACGCGCCAGAACCTTCAGTTCAACTGGCCGAAGCTGAAGGATATTCCGGCGATCCTCGATCTCCTCGCCGATGTGGAGATGCACGCGATCCAGACCTCCGGCAACTGCATCCGCAACACCACTGCCGACCAGTTCTCCGGCGTTGCCGCAGACGAGGCGGAAGATCCGCGCCCGACAGCGGAGCTTTTACGCCAGTGGTCGAGCCAGCATCCGGAATTCGTCTGGCTGCCGCGCAAGTTCAAGATCGCCGTCACCGGTGCAGAGCATGACCGCGCCGCGATCAGGGTCCACGATATCGGGCTGAAGTTGAAGCGCAACGAAGCGGGCGAGCCTGGCTACGAGATCTCGGTCGGCGGCGGTCTCGGCCGCACACCCATGATCGGCAAGGTGATCCGCGACTTCCTGCCAAAGGAAGAGCTTCTCGCCTATGTCGAGGCGATCATGCGCGTCTACAACGCGGAAGGCCGGCGCGACAACAAGTTCAAGGCGCGGGTTAAGATCCTCGTCCACGAGACCGGCGCGGAAGAATTCACCCGCCGCGTCGAGGCCGAATACGCCAAGCTCGACGGCCCGACCATCAACGCGCCCAAGGAAGAGATCGAGCGGATCGCGGCCTATTTCGCAGCGCCCGACTACGAGGATCTTCCGGCCGAGTCCGTGACGCTGGAAAACGCAAGGCGCGAGGATGCCGGCCTCGATCGCTTCGTCGAGCAGAATGGCTTTGCCCATAAACAGTCGGGCTACATCGCCTTCACGGTTTCGCTGAAGCCGATCGGCGGTGTGCCGGGCGATATGAGCGCCG
Source organism: Fulvimarina fulva (assembly GCF_039652615.1). NCBI lineage: Bacteria > Pseudomonadati > Pseudomonadota > Alphaproteobacteria > Hyphomicrobiales > Aurantimonadaceae > Fulvimarina > Fulvimarina fulva. Next base: position 156,781 of record NZ_JBDJAC010000006.1, on the reverse strand, counting down.
ATCAGATGGATGCCTTCGCGGATATCGCGGAGAGATTCTCGCTCGGCGAACTTCGCGTGACGCACAGCCAGAACCTCGTCCTGCCCTACGTCAAGAAAGACGATGTGCCGGCGCTCTACGCCGAACTGAAAAAGCACGGGCTCGCCACCGCCAATGCCGGCCTCGTGACCGATATCATCGCCTGTCCGGGCCTCGATTATTGCGGCCTCGCGACAGCGAAATCGATCCCGATCGCGCAGGAAATCGCCAAGACCTTCGCGGACGACGACCGCCAGCGGGAGATCGGCGAACTGCCGATCAAGATTTCCGGCTGCATCAATGCCTGCGGTCATCACCATGTGGGTGCGATCGGCATTCTCGGGCTCGAAAAGGGCGGACGCGAGAACTACCAGATCACCGTCGGCGGCGATGCGACCGAACATGCAAGCCTCGGCGAGCGGCTCGGCCCCGGCATCGACGGCGAGGATGTGCCGGGCGCGATCGAGGCGATCGTCGAGACCTATCTCGGCGAAAAGCAAGGTTCGGAAAGCTTCATCGAAACCGTGCGCCGCGTTGGCGCGGACCCGTTCAAGACGCGTTTCGCAAGCTTTATCGAGGAGCGCGCGAAGGCTCTGGAGGCCGCAGAATAATGACGATCATCTCCAGCGAGGGCGAACGCCCGAACGCCTATACCCTTGCCGAAACGGTGGACGAGGTGAAATCCGCGTCGAAGCCGCTCGTCCCGCTTGCGCTCGCCGGTGAGGTCGATGTGCCGGCGACCCCTTATGGTCTCCTGGTGCCGAACGATGCGGACGTGGCGGACATCGCCAGATATTTCGGTTCGGTCGATCTCATTGCCGTCATCTTCCCGGCCTTTGCCGACGGGCGCGGGTTCTCGCTTGCTAAGCGCCTCCGCCGCGAAGGTTTCGAGGGCACGCTGCGCGCCAGCGGTCCGCTGATCGCCGATCAGTTCGCCGATGCGCTGGCCTGCGGCTTCGACGAGGTCGACCTGCCGGACACGATGGCGAACCGCCAGCCGGTGCAGCAATGGCTGGAAATGAAGGACTCCATGACGGTCCATTATCAGACCGGTTTCGGCGAGGGGCAGAGCATCCTCCAGCAGCGGCTGGCCGCTCGAAAGGAAGCCGCGGGATGAGAGACGACGCACAGCCCGACCTGAAAGAGCTTGCCCGCGAGCTCAACGGGGAATTTCCGACGCTGACGCCCCTCGCCCGTCTCGAACGGTTGCGGGAGGTCACACCCGGCCGGATCGTTTTCACGACCAGCCTCGGCATCGAGGATCAGATGATCACCCATCTGATCTTCAAGCATAACATCAAGATCGACGTGGTGACGCTCGACACCGGCCGCCTCTTTCCGGAGACCTACGATCTCTGGCGCAAGACGGAAGAAACCTACGGCAAGCGCATCCACGCGAAATATCCGAAGGGCGAGAAGCTGGAAGAGCTGATCGACGAGCAGGGCATAGACGGCTTCTACTACGCCAAGGAGTTTCGCCTGAACTGCTGCGGCGTGCGCAAGATCGAACCCCTCGGCCGCGCCCTCGAAGGCGCAAATGGCTGGGTGACGGGCTTGCGCGCCGATCAGTCTGCGAACCGGCAGGACATGGATTTCGTCGGCTTTGATGGGTCACGTGGACTGATCAAGGCGAATCCCGTCTTCGATCTGTCGCGCGCCGAAATCGCCGCCTTCACGGCGGACAACGGCGTGCCGGTCAACAGCCTGCACGACAAGGGCTTCCTTTCGATCGGCTGCGCGCCCTGCACACGGGCGCTCCAGCCCGGCGAGCCGGAGCGCGCCGGCCGCTGGTGGTGGGAAGACGACACCAAGCGCGAATGCGGCCTCCACGTTCCGGACGGAAACGAGGTTTCGGAGGGCGCGAGAGCCTAGGCTTCTTTCTGCCCCTCCCTCCACCGTCATTCTCGGGCTCCGTCCCGAGAATCCAGGGCGGTGAGGCGCAAAGATAGAAACGCGTCTGGGGCCAAGACCACTGTATCCTCGGGACGGAGCCCGAGGATGACGATCCGAGAATTTGAGAGCCGCCCCCGCAGTGATCGGGGACGACGGCGGAGCGAAAGCAAAGGCCACCGGCCATGAAACATATGACACACCTCCAGCGCCTGGAGGCCGAATCGATCTTCATCATCCGCGAGGTTGCGGCGAGCGCCGACAATCCGGTGATGCTCTATTCGATCGGCAAGGACTCGGCGGTGATGCTGCATCTCGCCATGAAGGCCTTCGCGCCGGGCAAGCCGCCGTTCCCGCTCATGCATATCGACACGACCTGGAAATTCCGGGAAATGATCGAATTCCGCGACCGTCGGGCGAAGGAGCTGGGCATCGAGTTGATCGTCTACACCAATCAGGACGGGGTGAAGGCGGGCATCAATCCGTTCGATTCCGGCTCGGCGGTCCACACCGACGTGATGAAGACGCAGGCACTCAAACAGGCGCTCGACAAGTACAAGTTCGACGCGGCCTTCGGCGGCGCGCGGCGCGACGAGGAAAAGTCCCGCGCCAAGGAGCGCGTCTTCTCCCTCAGGTCCGCCGAACATCGCTGGGACGCCAAGAACCAGCGGCCGGAGCCCTGGAAGCTGTTCAACACCCGCAAGAAGAACGGCGAGAGCTTTCGCGTCTTCCCCCTGTCGAACTGGACCGAGCAGGACATCTGGGACTACATCGCGCTCGAGCAGATCCCGGTCGTGCCGCTTTATTACGCGGCCAAGCGGCCGGTGGTGCGCCGTGACGGCGCACTCATCATGCGCGACGACGACCGGATGCAGCTGAGACCCGGCGAAAGCGTGGAAGAGATGATGGTCCGCTTCCGGACCCTCGGCTGCTACCCGCTGACGGGCGCTGTGGAATCACAGGCTGAAACACTCGACGACATCATCGCCGAAATGCGCGGCTCGCGCGTATCGGAGCGGCAGGGGCGCGTCATCGATCGCGACTCCGGCGCTTCGATGGAAGAAAAGAAGCAGGAAGGCTATTTCTGACCATGGCCAACGCTCTTGACGAACGTCTCCCCGACGAAGCCGATAAGGCGCAGGGCTCGACGCCGGCTGCCCTTGAAGACGAAACCTTCGCCGGCCCCGCGCCCGATGAAGGCGGCGCTGCGGTCGTGGACCCGCAAGAGGGCATGACGCCGCTCGTTTCGCCGGCCGAATCCCTCCTGCGCTTCATCACCTGCGGCTCCGTCGACGACGGCAAGTCGACCCTGATCGGCCGTCTTCTCTACGAGACGAATGCCGTTTTCGACGACCAGATGGAAGCGCTCGAAAAGGATTCGAAGAAGTTCGGCACGACCGGCGGCGACCTCGATTTCGCGCTTCTGGTCGATGGCCTGTCCGCCGAGCGCGAACAGGGCATCACGATCGACGTCGCCTATCGCTATTTCTCGACGGCGAACCGCGCCTTCATCATCGCCGATACGCCTGGCCACGAGCAGTATACGCGCAACATGGCGACCGGCGCCTCCCAGGCCGAACTCGCGGTGATTCTGGTCGATGCGCGCAAGGGCATCCTGCCCCAGACGCGGCGGCACTCCTTTATTACTTCGCTCGTCGGCATCAAGTCGGTGGTCATCGCCATCAACAAGATGGATCTCGTCGATTTCTCCGAGGATCGCTTCGAGGAAATCAAGCGCGACTACGAAGCGATCCTGCCGCAACTCGGCTTCACGGATGTCTCCTATATCCCGGTTTCGGCCAAGAACGGCGACAACATCGTCGAGCGCTCGCCAAATTCGCCCTGGTACACTGGCGAAACACTGCTTCAGCGCCTTGAGACCGCAAATCCGGAGACCTTCGAGGCCGACGGACTGCCGTTCCGCCTGCCCGTTCAGTGGGTAAACCGCCCGAATCTCGACTTCCGGGGCTTCTGCGGCACGGTAGCCAGCGGAACGGTGAAGGCGGGCGACAGGATCGTCTCCCTGCCTTCGGGCCAGAAGTCCACGGTGAAAGCGGTCTGGAACGCTGATGCCATAGCCGACGAGGCGCGGACGGGCGATGCCATCACGCTGACGCTCAACGACGAGATCGACGCCTCGCGCGGCGACGTCATCGTGCGTGACGGCGACACGATCCAGCCGGTCAAGACCATCGAGGCGGACATCCTGTGGATGGTCGACCGTCCGATGGTGGCAGGCGGCCGCCTGATCGCGAAGCTCGGCTCCCACCAGAGCCCCGCGACCCTGCGCGCGCTGAACGGCTCGGTGGACATCCATTCCTATCAGGTGAAGAACGCAAACGCACTTCTGATGAACGAGATCGGAAAGGTGACGCTCTCGTTCGATCGCCCGCCGGTCGCGACCACCTATGCGGAGAACCGTGAGCTCGGAGCCTTCATCCTGATCGACCAGCTGACCAATGAAACGGTCGCACTGGGCATCGTCACCAAGCTTTCGAAACCTGCGGTCTCCCAGCCTCTTCCGGGCGCGGAAGATGCTGCACCCAGGTCGGGCTTCGAAAAGCTCAAATCGAAGTGGCTCGGTCAAGAGGCCAGCGGCGATCCCGATCTGGCCGCGTCCCTCACCCGCAACCGCTTCGTTGCGAGCGGTTTCCTGATCGTTCTCGCTGTGCTGTTCGGTCTGAACGTCTTCGCCGCGGCGATCCTCGGCGCGCTGGACTTCCTGTTGCGTCCGATCCTCTACGATCTCTTCGGAGACGGGCGCGAGAAGGTGGCCGAAAAGTCGAAGGGCGAGAGCGGCCCCGGCTATTATGGCGACGGCATCTGATCGCCGGCAGCCCGAGCGGCATATGAGCCGAAGTGCCGGGCAATAGGCTCAATCAAACCCGAGGCGCGCGATCAGTCTTCCAGTTCGCGCGCCTCGGAAGCCAGCATGATCGGAATCCCGTCGCGGATCGGATAGGCGAGCTTCGCCTTTTCGCTGATCAATTCCTGCCTCTCGCGATCATAGCGCAGCACCGCCTTGGTCAGCGGGCAGACGAGGAGTTCGAGAAGCTTGGGATCGGGCCGGGCAATCGTCTTTGCGCTGTTCATGTCTTGCCTCCTTCGCAGGCTCCGCTGGCTCGCTTCACGGGATACCGTCCTCTTCTAGCATGAATTCCGCCCGCTCGGTGACGCTCGCTTTCGGAAGAACGATCGGCCGATAGCCGAGGGCCGGATAATCGGCCATAAGCCGCTCATATTCCTCACAGGCAGCGTCGAACCCATGGCGACGCTCGGTATCGCCCTCCCAGATGTCCGCCCAGGGCGGCGCGAAGAAAGCGTATTCCTCGTATCGATAGCGGTCGATCATATCACGGTCGATTGGACGATCGCTCGCGGCGCGAAGCGCCGAAAGCGCATCGACGAGACCGCGATCGAAAAAGACCGGCCCGCTCGCACCTCTCACGGCGTCGTAATCGGTTCTTGCGAGCGCTGCTGCCGCTTTCGCGAAGGCTTCGAGATCGTTCCAGGGAAGTTTGGGATCGCCTGGGTCGGTAATCGAGTGCACGATCCGCCGGCCCGGTTCTTCCACGACTAAATGACCGCGCCGGGCAAGCTCCGCAAGCAGCGTTGATTTTCCCCCGCCGGAACAGCCGGTGACGACGATGAGGCGCGGCATGCTCCCGGCACCATTCGCTGCGAGGCCGACGCTCAATTCAGTGTCCGCGGCCCGTCCTCGTCCTCGCCGTCCTCGGCGAGCGCCATCTCGGTGATCGCGATCAGCGTCTCGGTCCGGGTCTTGAGATCTTCCGCCTCCAGCAGCGCCTGGCGTTCGGCCGCGCCCTGAGGCGCCATCATCATGCAAAGAGCCGAGACGAGAAGGTCGTCGGGGGCGGACTTCACGCTGTCCCAGTCGGCTTCCAGCTGATTGGCTTCGAGATAGCGCCGGAAGATATCGAGAAGACCGTCGCGATTGACCTTGGCCGCGCCGTCGTCTTCGACGAGATCACCCGCGAAAGCCTTGATGCGGCAGATGCGATAATGCCGCCGGCTGTCCACTTCCTCCAGGACGCGGAACCGCGCGACACCGTGAAGGGCAATGAGATAGCGCCCGTCACCGCTCTCGGAGTAGGAGGTGATGCGACCGAGACAGCCAACCCGGCAGAGCTCGGGTTCGCCATCGGCCTTTCGCGCACCGTCGAGCCGGGGCTGGATCATGCCGATCAGGCGCTCGCCGCCGAGCGCGTCGTCGATCATCTCCAGATAGCGCGGCTCGAAGATGTTGAGCGGCAACTGGCCGCCCGGAAGAAGCAGCGCGCCGCTCAGGGGAAAGACAGGCACGCGTTCGGGAAGTTCGGTCTCGTTTCGATAGACCCGGTTTCCAGCCTGTGCCACAGGTGTTCTCCCTCATTGGTTCAGGGATGGAAACTGGGCTTTTCTCCGGCGGGCTCAAGGCCTTGGGGCGCGGCTCCCTGTCTCACGCTCAGCGGAACAGGAGAGAAGACAGCTTGCGACGCGCGTCCTTCGTCGCCGGGTCGGTCGGTCCCCAGGCCTCGAACAGCTCCAGAAGCTTCTTGCGGGCGCCGTCATCGGCAAATTCCCGATCGCGACGCATGACGTCCAGAAGCAGGTCGGCGGCCTTTTGCCGCTCGTTGCGCGCCTGGGCGATGAGAGCGAGGTCGAAACGCGCCTGATGGTCGTCGGGATTGGCATCGAGCCGGGCCTGAAGCTCGGCCGGATCGCCGAGACCGGCGACTTCCTCGTCAAGCTTCAGCTTGGCCTTCACCGCCGCAACCCTCTGATCGCTATCGGCTTGCGGCGGCAGGGAGGCTACCAGCTGGGAGGCGCGCTCGCTGTCGCCGGTCTTCATGTAGCATTCCGCAAGCCCGCCGGTCGCACCCACATGGCCTTCTTCATGCTGCAGGATCGCGCCGTAGATCTGCGCCGCATTGCCAACATCGCCGGCCTCGAGAAGCTCGTCCGCCTGCGCCATGGCATCGGCGATCGGATCATTGCCGCCGCGCGAGGGGCCAGCCTGCTGGATGACCTTGTCGATGAACTTCTTGAGTTCGCTTTCCGGCAGCGCGCCCATGAAACCATCGATCGGCTGACCGTCGAGAAAGGCGAACACGGCCGGGATGGACTGGACGCCGAGCTGGCCCGCGATCGAGGGATGCTCGTCGATATTCATCTTGACGAGCTTCACCTTGCCGCCGGCAGCCTGGACCACGCGTTCCAGAACAGGCGTCAGCTGCTTGCAGGGCCCGCACCACGGCGCCCAGAAATCGACCAGCACCGGCTGATTGCGCGATTCCTTGATGACGTCGTCGGAGAAGGCCTGGGTCGTCGTATCCTTGATGAGATCAGCGGCCGAGGGTCCGCCGGCACCCGCAAGATCGCCGAACCCCTGCAGGGTCGGCTTCGGCTCGGCGGCAGCCGGTCCCGGCGCGCCACCCAGACCTGCCGCGTAGGAGCCCGAGGTGGAGTTGGCGTAAGGATTGTCGCTCATGGGGCGCTCGTCTCGTTCGCATGGTCTTCGTCGTCGTCACCGAGCTTGGTGACGAGAATTGCGTGCCCCGTCAACCGGAAGAACCGCAACAAATCTTCGTAGCGAAGGGATGTGGTGGCCGTGTTCGTCAACGGGTGTCCGTTGACGATATCGTATTCACCGAGCCGCTCATCAAGAACGACATTCACCAGATGGGCCGTGTCGTTGACGACGCCGAAGGCGGTCACCGATCCGGGCTCCACCCCGAGCAGGTCCCGCATCTGGTCGGCGCTCGCAAATGACAGCCGACCCGAGCCGCCGATCTTCTTGTGCAGGCTCTTCAGCGCGACCTCGCTATCCTCCTCGGCGACGACCAGAAAGATCCTGCCCTTCTTGTCCTTCAGAAAGAGGTTCTTGGTGTGGGCGCCCGGAATGTCACCGCGAACGGAACGGGACTCATCCACCGTGAAGAGAGCCGGATGATCGACCGTCGTCACCTCGATGTCATGTTCGGCGAAGAATTCCATGAGATCGTCGCGTGTCATCGCCATCTTCGTTTCCCCTGGCGCCGTGGAATCGCTTGGTTTGCGCGCCCCATACCGCGCTTTTTGCGAATGCAAAAATTTCGCTGCTTTCCTTGTTGCATTCGCCGTCTCTTTGAGCGATATAGCGCCCGTCGCCGACACGCAAAAGCGTCTCGGTCGGAGCGGGCGGGCGTAGCTCAGTGGTAGAGCACAACCTTGCCAAGGTTGGGGTCGTGGGTTCGAATCCCATCGCCCGCTCCAATGCATTCCTTTACAGCGCCGGGATGTGTCTCGAAGACAAACTTCGAGACGTCTTTCTTTGAGGCCATCCGCGCGTTGCGCTGAGCGCCATCCCTCTCCCCGTTCCGTCTTGTCTGCCGGTCATGTCTGCTCCATCCTGACCTGATGCAGAGCAGCCATCCCTCCACCTCACCGAAAAGCATGCGTGTCCTCCTGCTCGGTGGCACGGGCACGATCGGCCGCGCCACCGCCCGTGCACTCGTCGAGGCAGGTCACGAGGTCGTCTGTCTCGTGCGGCGGCAGGCCGGCGTCGGCGGACGCCACGACGCGGAGGAGACCGCGAAACGCCTTCCCGGTACGGAGCTGCGCTTCGGCGATGTGACCGATCCGGCCTCAATCGAACGGGACGCCCTTCGCGGCGAGGCATTCGACGCTATGGTGACCTGCCTTGCATCGCGAACGGGCGCCCCGGCGGATGCCTGGGCGATCGACTACCAGGCAAATTCGAACGCCCTGAAGGCGGCGCGGAAGGCCGGCATCGGGCACGTCGTGCTCCTGTCCGCGATCTGCGTCCAGAAGCCGCTTCTCGCGTTCCAGAAGGCCAAGCTCGCCTTCGAGGCTGAGCTCACCGCCTCCGGCCTTAGATATTCGATCGTTCGCCCGACAGCCTTCTTCAAATCGCTTTCAGGCCAGCTGGAGCGGGTGCGCGCGGGCAAACCCTATCTGATGTTCGGCGATGGACAGCTCACGTCCTGCAAGCCGATCAGCGACGACGATCTGGCGCGTTTCATCGCGCGCTGCCTCGCCGATGAAAGCCTTCAGAACCGCATCCTTCCCATCGGCGGCCCCGGACCTGCTATCACGCCGAAGGAGCAAGGCGACGCTCTCTTCCGTATTCTGGGCCGCAAACCCGCCTTCAAACGGGTCCCGCCCCGTTTTCTGTCGACGATCGCCGCAGGTCTCGGGTTTGTGGGTCGCGTCAGTCCGCGCCTCGCGGCAAAGGCGGAGCTTGCCCGCATCGGCCATTACTACGCCACCCAGTCCATGCTGGTGCGCGATCCGGCGAGCGGCGCTTATGTCGCAGACCTGACGCCGGAGACCGGCACGGACACGCTGTTCGACTTCTACCGGGCACTCGCCGCTGGAAAAGCCAGTATCGAGCGCGGCGACCATGCGATTTTTTAGGAAAGATGCAGCGTTATGGTAGCCAGTTAACAAATTGAAATCACTGCCGTAATCCAACCCGTCCTTGCGTTCTCTCGATAATGTGATAAGTATGTGATATCACCCTCGTCCTCGCGCCGTTTTCGGCGATATGGCCCTTGCCATCGAAGTAAGAGGGATGGAGGCAGTTGATGATCGAGACCGCAAATCGCATTCGCGCCCGCCAGACCGCGCTTGAGACGCCGCTGACAGAAGCGGCGACCGAAGCTGTGGAACACCTCATCCGGGAAGCCGCCAGCATGATAGAGGCGGCAGGGGCCGAAACGCTGCGCGACGATGCGAGCGTCGGCATTCTGGCGGCAAAGCTGGCCGATGCCCGGAACGCTATCGAGAATGCCGCGACCAGACTTCTCGACGAAGCCAGGGAGACATTGCCGATCAAGGATATCAGGGTCTACGGCCTCGCTTCAGCTGCGGAAGACGGCGATGATTATGCCTGCGGCGTCATCGCCATGGGCGAACCCGTGCACCGGCGGGGTGGATACCTGATCTGAGCGAGGTCGCTGCTGGCGCAAAGGCGTTCGCGGGATCGGCTCGCCCATGTCGGGCAAGACAACAACCGGCGGCTTGCAATCGGCCACTCCCCTATCGATCTTCGGCGGGAGTATAATCCATGCCCCGTGAGCCTTATGACCGTGAACACATCTCCATCCGATCTGACACCGGAGGAAGCCGAGCTTTGGGCGCGGGCGCCGAGCCCCTGCATCGATGTGTGCAAATACAAGCGCAAAGGCCGCTGCATCGGCTGCTCGATGACCAAACTTGAAAAACAGATGTTTCCTCAATCCGGGAGCGCCGAGCAGAAAAAGGCCTTCATCGAAAGCCTGATGGCCAATCTGGAAGACATCGGCCGCAATCCCGCCTTCTGGGCCTATACCTATCGGCACAAATGCGAGCGCGAGGGCGTTCCCTGCCCGATCGAGATCGAGGAATAGGCCTCGCTTCGAGGGCACTGCCTCTCATCACCATTGCAGCAAAGCGACATGCCAAAGCCGCCGACGCCTCTGGGGGCACCGGCGGCTTTTTCATGTGCAGTCTTGCGTCCGGCGGGAGGCGAGACGCACCGCGATTGCTCAGGCGCTCGTCTTGAGGTGAGCGCGCAGCATCCAGGCGAACTTGTCGTGAACTTCGATGCGGTTGGTCGCCATATCGTTGGTCGCCCAGTCGCCATGCTGCTCCGCGACTTCCGCAAGCGCGGACAGCGTCGAGGACAGTGTCTCCTGGTCCTTCATCAGAACCTCGATCATGGTCTTGGCATCGGTCTTGCCGTCATGCTCTTCGATCGCGGAGCGCTCGAGGAAGACCGAATAGCGGCCCTCCGCATGGGCGTCGAACGCCTTGATGCGCTCGGCGAGAAAGTCCTGTCCCTCGAAGTGATCTTCATAGATCTTCTGGAAAAGCTCATGCAGCGGGCCGAAGGCCATGCCGGTGACGTTCCAGTGGAAGTTCTGCGCCTTCAGGGTCGTGACGGCGGTTTCGGCGAGCGCCTGGGTCAGCCCCTCGACGATCTCTTCCTTGGCGTTGGGTTCCATCTTGGCTGCGACGAGGCCCATGATATCGTTTCCTTCTAGTTTGGAACGGTTCTAAACTGTTGCATCGGACGTAATACAGAAGCGCCGAGAATTCAACGCTTCATTCGATGAAATTCGTCTCCTCCAAAGTGTTCCTGGCTCATGACGCCAAGGACGCATCACGACCGGAGACGAGTTCGGACAGCGACGCGGCGAGAAAACGCATCCAGCGGCGCCCGCCCTGCCGCACCCGCCAGGTGACGAGCGCAGCGGCCTCCCTCTCCCGGCCCTCCTCGAAGGCGGACAGCAGGCGCAACATCCAAATTTCGTCGCTGGAGGGGTGCCGGGTGCCGGGGCGATAAAGCTCGATGGACGTCGAGCCATGGCTCGCAAGACCGCGAAAGAACGCGTTGGCGACCGGTTCGATCGCGCGAACCCGTTCGGCGGCGAGGAGATAGCAGGCCCGCTCGATGTCCGGCCGCGGCTGGAGCCGGCTCTTGAGGGCAAGCCACCGGAGTCGGTTGAGGCGGTCGAAATCCGCCTCTGTCAGCTCCGAGCGGCGGATCGCCGTCGTCGGGCATCCCCTACGCGAAAAGGGCACGACCACGCTGTCTGCCTCAGGTGCAGGCAAGGGCGTGGGATCGAGGCAAATGGCGTTGGCGGTCATGGACGGCGCGGCCCCCTTGGCATGATCGACCATCGCAGTTTTGAACGGCTCTAAACTTGATGATCCTTATCAAGATATATAACAGACCCAGCGTCGCGACAAATGATCTTTTCCGTCCGGCAGCGCCCGCAGGCGTTTGCCTGGATCAAGAAGGACACGTCCCGAAGCGCTTGTCGTCTTCTCACAGGAAGTCGGTTCGATCGCTTCGCGATAATGGATTTGAAAACGTGTCTGCGCCGCTTGGGGCTTCGCTACCGTCCCCGGCTTGATCAACCCGAATCCGGTATCAGATCGACCGGGATCGGCGGCAGGGCTGGCGTGCCCGCGCGCCGGCACCTGCGCCGGCCGGAACCAGCACGGGCTTCGACACGCGCTTGCGCGCCATTTCGCGCGTCGCCACCGGCACGCCACGATAGAGCTGCTTGACGGCATCCACCACCAGCACCCCGGCAAAAACCGGCCAGGCCCTGCGTCCGAAGCGCTCGAGCGGCAGGCCGGCCGACAACAGGGAGCGCTTGCGGAACGGGGGAAAGAACAGCGCTTCGGACAATGTCGCGGGCGTGAACATCGATGCGCGCAGGAGCCGCTGGAGCTGGCCGCGAGACCACGGCCGGCCCGAGCCGAAGGGCGTGTGCTCGAACCGCGCCCAGACGCCGCGCCGGTTCGGCACGACGATGACGACGCGCCCGCCGGGCGCCAGAACCCGCCAGATCTCTTCCATGAAGGCCTCGGGACTTTCGGCAAATTCCAGGGCATGGGTGACGAGAATACGATCGATCGATGCGTCACCGAGCGGCAGGTCTTCAAGGCCGACGAGCGCCGTGCGGGACGGTCCTCCATGGGGCCAGCATGCAGCGCCCTGCGGTGCGGGCATAAAGGCCAGCGCCCGTTCCGCCTCGCCCGCAAAGCGTTCGAGAAACGGCGTGCCGTAGCCGATCGATACGAGACGCTCCTCCGAGATCGGCTTCCACAGCGGCGTCATGGCAAGGCCGATCGCACGGCTCGCCTGAATCCCTAACGGGCTGTGATAGAAATCGCGCAGGTCGATGATGTCGGCGTTCGTCGTCAGACCTCGATGCCCTCCGCGCGTATCTGCTCGCGTCGAAGGATATAGGCCCGAGGCAGGGCCGGCTGCAACGCGCCATCGCGATTTCGTTTCGCAAAAGACGCCAAGCCTTGGCGCATCAGGTCTTTCTCTTATGTGGCCGTTGACCAGACAATCAGGCCGGGAGACGGACCAGATGGCAGAGATCGAGATCCGCCAATTCGGATGCCGGAGCGATAATTTCGGCGTGCTCGTCCATCGTGGCGAGACCACGATCGCGATCGACGCACCGGAGGAAAAACCGATCCTCGAAGCCCTTCAGGCCGAAGGGTGGCGCCTCACGCATATCCTCACGACGCATCATCATACGGACCATCTCGCCGCGAACGAAGCCCTGAAGGACCGGTTCGGCGTCACCATCACCGGCCCGAAGGACGAGGCCTCGAAAATCCCCGGCATCGATCAAACCGCCGAGGGCGGCGACGTGCTCGATATCGGCGGGATCGAGGTTCGGGTCATCTCGACCCCCGGCCATACGCTGGGGGAGATTTCCTACTATCTACCCGAGGCAAAGGCCGTGTTCGCCGCCGACGCTCTGTTTTCGCTCGGCTGCGGCCGCCTGTTCGAAGGCGATCCGGCGATGATGTGGACATCGCTCCAGCGCCTGCGCGAGCTGCCGGACGACACGATGCTCTATTGCGGACACGAATACACGGCGACCAATGCACGCTGCGCGCGGGCGCTCGATCCGGACAATCTGCTTCTCCAGGAGCGTGTGAACGAAGTCGAACATCTGCGCACAGCCGGCAAGCCGACCATTCCGGTGGAGCTTGGCCGGGAAAAAAAGACGAACCCCTTCCTGCGGGCCGATGATCCCGACTTTCAGAACGCCGTCGGCATGGCGGGCGCCGACCCCGTGGAGGTCTTCGCCCATGCCCGCAAGACGCGCGACGGATACTGACGTCGATGCATGCGGACGTGAAATCCATCATCGAAACGCTCAAGATGGAGCCTCACCCGGAAGGTGGCTGGTACCGCGAGACCTTTCGGGACGAGGAGCTCGACCCAAATGGCCGGTCCCGCTCGACGGCGATCTATTATCTTCTGGAGGCCGGCGACACATCCGAATGGCATCGCGTCACGGACGCCTCCGAGACTTGGCATTTCTATCGCGGGGCACCGCTCGTCCTGACGGTGTCGCCGGACGGCCACGACGCCTTTGCCAACTATCTCGGCCCGGACATCGAACACAATCAGCGCCCGCAATTCGTCGTTCCGGCGAACTGGTGGCAGACGGCGACCAGTCTCGGCGCCTACACCCTCGTCGGATGCACCGTCTCGCCCGCCTTCACCTTCGACAGTTTCGAAATGGCGCCGAAGGACTGGCGGCCGACACCGCGCAAGCCGTCGGGTCGATAGAGGTGAAAAAAAGCGCGGACCGCTCATCTCGGACCGCGCTTTTCGATCGATGGAATTCGGCTGCGCACCCTGTCGCCGGACAGAGGAATTGATCTCAGGATCAATTATCGCCCGGTGTTTGGCTGAGACGCCGCTCGGGCAGCGACGGCCCCAACGAAATCCTTGGTTTCGAAGGCCTGCCGGTATCAGGCCGGCGTGACCGGAAAAGTCTGCTCGAAGACGTTGCCGTCAGTGTCCGTCGCCTTCACCTCGAATGGCTTCTCGGTCTCGGCGGAATAGTTGAAGCGGAAATTCGGATCTTCCGAGATCGAGATCCCCCCAGTCATCTTGAACAGGGTTTCACCGCCGCGCGAGACGTCGATCGTGTCGATGAAATGCGCCGGAATGTAGAGAAGCGTCACCTGATCCTTCTGAAGGCCCGAATTGTTCGGGTGGCGGATCTGAAGCTGGGCTTCGCGCGTGTCGGTCGTGCCCTCGACTTTGCCGAAGGTGCGCAGCTTCATCTTGCCCATCTGCCGCGCAGCGACCTCAGGATCCTTCGCAGCAGGCGCGGCGCAGCCGCCAGCAGCCTTCACGAACGTTTTGGTGACGAAGAGATTGCCGTCACTATCCTCCGCGACGACGTGAACGTCGGTATAGGCATTGACCCGCACACGGGTCGAAAGTTCGGTCAGGCCAGCGCCCTTTGCGATATCGAAGGTCGCGGCGACGGGTGACGGATTCTCGTCGATGATGAGCGTCACCTTGCGGATATCCTTCTGAGGATCGAGGCTGATCGTCATGGGCACGACGGCCGGATCGGCCGCACGGCTCGGCGCATCGAGCTTCACGACGCTCGTATCGGCCTTGAGATCCTTGTCGCCAAACAGATCGCCCTTTAGATAACTCCACGCCGAGTCTGCATTTTCGACCGCCTGTTCGGGGGTCTTCGCGCTTTCGGCAAAGGCCTGGACAGGGCCGAATACGAGCGCACCAGCGACGACCATGGCGGTCGTCAGTTCGAGAATGCTCAGATTTTTCGGAAGCATGCAGGTCTCCTCCCCTTCATGTTCAAGTGAACGGTCTGCGCTGATCAGATCACGTCGCCGCGCAGAATATCATGCGTGATCATTTTCTTGAAAATGTGATGCAGGGCGGCGTTCGCCGCAAGAGTCAGACGATCATACTACCGTGAGCCAGCGGAGCGAATTTGACATTCGAGTCCCGTTCGCGCCGATTTTCATTTGGAATGTCATATTAAAAAGCTACACCAATACAATAGCTGAAGTAGCTGATCTTTGATTCCGGCATGCGCTGTGAACGGGCTGCTAACGGGAGGCGAATGTCGGTCTGGACCCCCAGGGACATGACGGATGCGACCTGGCCAAACCGTGCGAAGCCGCGCACTGAAGCGGTCGCAGAGCCGCCCCCTCCGCCGAACCGCTAGAAAAGCCGGAACTGGCATGCGAACGCTCCCGCCAGGGGTTCAGTCAGATGGACACGACTCAGGTTCAGACCGATCGAACTGTGCCGGCGTGGGCCAATGCGTCGTTTTGACCAAATGCGGACGCTCTTCGCACTTGCACAATGCGCCCGGTCGCGTGCCGTTCTCCGCGATCCCGGTTCGTGATAGGGGATCGATCGGCGCCCGCACCGCACGCAGATCAATGCCCGACTAAAATATAATTCAGCACTTTTGCTGCGGAAATCCGCCGATTCCCTTGAATTAGACTTTAGTCGAAGCTGGCAATCAAAGAACGGAGCGCGGTCAATTTGTGAAACTGGTGACATTTTCGTTATTTATGATCGGCCGACTGGTAAATAACCCATTAAACTCGCGCTCAATCGGCGCTTTGCTGCAGTGCAGCAGGAAAAAGTCCCGAATTCTGCTTGCATCCCGGAATTTTCGCCTCTAGCATCACGCCCATGGTTTCCGGCTTCAAAAGTTGCATCGTGTTGGGAGCACAGCAATTTTTCGAAGGCCACGGTAGGGCGAATGATCAACGGTGCCCACCAAGACCCCTAACGGCGGTCGTGACACGCTGCCGGAAACCGTCCCCATTCAAAGCCGACATCGGCTTGGTTGACATCATCGGTTGATTTTTCCGGTGACCGCGACCGAGCAGTTTCGTCACCTTGTTCCTTGGGAGGACACTTGATGCTCAGAACTTTCACGAAAGCTGCGCTTGCTTCGAGCCTTATTCTGGCCGCCGGCGGCTACGCCAGCGCCAACGACGCTCTGCAGGAAGCGGCGAGCAACCCGGCGCAGTGGGCAATGCCGACCGGCAATTATGCCAACCAGCGCTATTCCGAACTCGACATGATCAACAAGGACAATGTCGGTGACATGGTCCCGGCCTGGTCGTTCTCGACCGGCGTTCTTCGCGGACACGAGGGCAACCCGCTCGTCGTCGGCGACACGATGTTCGTCCACACGCCGTTCCCGAACATGGTCTACGCGCTCGATCTGAACGAAGAGGGTCGGATCAAGTGGAAGTATGAGCCCAAGCAGGACCCGAACGTCATTCCGGTGATGTGCTGCGACACGGTCAACCGTGGTGTCGCCTACGCACCGGCCGAGGGCGACAATCCGGCCATGGTCATCCTGCATCAGGCCGACACCACCGTCGTCGCACTGAACGCCGACAACGGCGAGCAGATCTGGTCGGTCAAGAACGGCGACGCCTCCAAGGGCGAGACCGGTACGGCTGCTCCTATGGTCTTCGGCGACAAGGTGCTGATCGGCATTTCCGGCGGTGAGTTCGGCGTGCGTGGTCACGTGACCGCCTACAATCTCTCCGACGGCAAGCAGGCCTGGCGCGCCTATTCGACCGGTCCCGACGACGAGATGCTGATCAATCCCGAAAAGACCACCTCGCTCGGCAAGCCCGTCGGCAAGGACTCATCACTCAATAGCTGGGAAGGCGACCAGTGGCAGATCGGCGGCGGCACCACCTGGGGCTGGTTCGCTTATGATCCGGAACTGAATCTCATCTATTACGGCTCAGGCAACCCGTCGACCTGGAACCCCTCGCAGCGTCCCGGCGACAACAAGTGGTCGATGACCATCTTCGCACGTGACGCCGACAGCGGCGAGGCGAAGTGGGTCTACCAGATGACCCCGCACGACGAGTGGGACTATGACGGCGTCAACGAGATGATCCTCGCGGACATCCCGGTCGACGGCAAGGACCGCAAGGCTCTCGTCCACTTCGATCGTAACGGCTTCGCCTACACCATGGACCGCGAAACCGGCGAACTTCTGGTCGCGAAGAAGTACGATCCGGCCGTGAACTGGGCGACGGAAGTCGTCATGGACAAGGACTCCGATCAGTATGGTCGTCCGCAGGTCGTCTCCGAGTACTCGACCGAGCAGAACGGCGAAGACGTGAACACCACCGGCATCTGCCCGGCGGCGCTCGGCACGAAGGATCAGCAGCCTGCGGCGTTCTCGCCGAAGACCGGTCTGTTCTACGTTCCGACCAACCACGTCTGCATGGACTACGAGCCGTTCCGCGTCGCTTACACGGCCGGTCAGCCCTATGTCGGCGCAACGCTCTCCATGTATCCGGCTCCGGACAGCCATGGCGGCATGGGTAACTTCATTGCCTGGGATGCCGGCAAGGGTGAGATCGTCTGGTCGGTTCCCGAGCAGTTCTCGGTGTGGTCCGGTGCGCTCGCAACCGCTGGCGACGTCGTGTTCTACGGCACGCTCGAAGGCTATCTCAAGGCCGTCGACGTCGAGAACGGCGAAGAGCTTTACAGCTACAAAACCCCGTCGGGCATCATCGGCAACGTGATGACCTACGAGAATAACGGCAAGCAGTATGTCGGTATCCTGTCGGGTATCGGCGGCTGGGCCGGCATCGGTCTTGCAGCAGGCCTCACCGATCCGAACGCCGGTCTCGGCGCGGTCGGCGGTTACGCAGCGCTGTCGAGCTATACTGCTCTCGGCGGTCAGCTGACGGTCTTCACCGTTCCGGACCAGACGGCCTCGAAGTCTTCTTCGGGCAGCTCGTCCTCAGCTGAAGGCGAGAAGTCGGCCAACTAAGGTCCATCCGATCCGGATGTCCGGCCCCGCTCCGCGAGCAGTGTCGGGCTCATTCGGGTGTCTTTGGAAAGGCCGCGTTCTCAAAAAGGGCGCGGCCTTTCGTCCAGATGGTGGGAGATTGTCCCGACTTCTGGAGCGGGCAGCGAGGCTGGCTGGCCTCGGACAAAAACACAGTCCAAGATTTCACGAACGACAACCAAGATCGACCGCGTCCGAGTATCGCGTAACAATCGAGGAAACGATGACCCATAAAACGCTTGCCGGGCTTGCCGGCGCTCTTCTCTTGTCCACGGCAGGCTTCGCCTTCGCGCAAGGCACGACGGTCGTGCCCGCCGGCCAGTCGGCTCCGACGATCGAGGTCGCGCAGAACGATTCCAGCGGAACCAACGCGGCCGAAGAAACCGGATCGGCGGCCGCTCAGGAGAGTGGATCGTCGGACAGCGAGGCCGGATCGAGTTCGGAACAGCCCGCAGCGTCTGACGCGTCCGACCAGGGCTCCAACGCCGAATCGGTGTCGAACAGTCAGACTAGCGGCGGCGACTCAGGCAGCGAGGCGTCTTCGTCGGGTCCCGTGACGGCGGAAAACGTGAGCAATCCCGAGCCGAGCAAGACACCTTCGGCGGACACCAAGGCCGAAAGCAACGAGGTCGCATCCTTCAAGCCGAACGATGCCGGCGAAGATCCGGGCCTTGCGCTCGATACGGCGGAAAAGCCGGTTTATGCTTTCAATGGCGAAACCCCCGACTGGTACACCTGGCGCGGCTACAAGAAGTACGGCGCGAACTGCCTCCAGTGCCACGGCCCCGACGGCATGGGTTCTTCCTTCGCACCGAACCTCACCGAATCGCTGCAGGACATCGATTATTACGAGTTCGCGGGCATCATCGTCGGCGGTCAGCAGAACCAGTGGAACTCGTCGGGCAACTCGATCATGCCTGCATGGGGCGAAGATCCGAACGTGATGTGCTCGCTGAACGCGATCTATGTCTACCTCCGCGGCCGTGCGGACGGTGTCGTAGGACGCGGCGAGCCGCCCCGTCCGGACAAGTCGGACAAGTCCGAAGCTGCGAAGGACTACGAATACAGCTGCCTGGGCTTCTGATCCATGGGGCTTCGCTCGATCATTCAACGGGGTTGCGCGGGCGTTCTGACGCTCGCGCTCCCGATCGTCATGCTTGGTGGCACTGCCGCAGCACAGGACCGTGAATTCGGCGGCGAGATCGAACTCGTCGATCCGACCGTTCTGCGCGTCTGCGCGGACCCCGCCAACATGCCCTTCTCCAACGAGGCCGAACAAGGCTTCGAGCAGGAGCTCGCGGAGTTCCTGGCCGGCAAGCTCGGGCGTGAGTCCGTCGCCTATACCTATTTTCCTCAGGCGACCGGCTTCGTGCGCATGACGCTCGGCTCCAATCTCTGCGACATCATCATGAGCTATCCGCAGGGTGACGAGCTCGTTCAGAACACCAACGCCTATTACCGGACGGCCTATTCGATCGTCGTTCCCGCCGACGGCGATCTCGCGGACATTGAAAAGCTGGAATATCCAGAACTTCAGGACAAGAAGGTCGGCATCGTCGCCGGAACGCCGCCAGCGACCTATCTTGCGAGGGCCGGACTCATCGGCAAGGCAAAGCCCTACCAGCTGATGGTCGATACCCGCGTCGAAAACTCGGCGAAACTGATGATGGACGATCTCGATGCCGGCGAGATCGACGCTGCGGTGCTCTGGGGTCCGTTGGCCGGGTGGTATGCCCAGCAGTCCGAGAAGGACTACAAGGTCATCCCCCTCGTCAACGAAGGTCCCGGGCCGGCCATGGCCTTTCGGATCACCATGGGCGTGCGCGCCTCCGACCAGCAGTGGAAGCGCACCCTGAATGTCGCCATTCGCGACTATCAGGACGAGATCAACGACATCCTGCTCTCCTATGGCGTGCCGCTGCTGACCGAGGACGACCAGCCGATCACCCCGACCAAAGGGGCGGCTGAGAACGCGGCCGGGACGGCCGGTACGAACTGATTGAACAGCAATTAAGGGGCGATGCTCTTGAGAAGAAACCGTCTTTTCCAGTGGGTCGCCCCTTTCGCAATCGCCGCACTCCTGGGCGGGGCGGCAGTTGCGGATCAAGCCGCGAGCAAGGCTGGAAACAGGGACGAGGGTCCCGAGCTCTCCGTCGACACGGTTCCCGAGCCAGCCGGCTACAAGATGACGGACTATCGCTCACCCGTTCCCTCGACCCTCGAAGGCGGCACCGTCGTCGACACGGCAGCGGCGAAAGCGCTCCATGACCGGGGCGTTGCCTTCATCGACGTCCTTCCACGCCCGCCCAAGCCGAAAGGCCTGCCGGAGGGCACCTATTGGCGACCGAAGCCACGCAACGACATTCCGGGCTCAATCTGGCTGGTCGACACCGGCTATGGCGAACTGGCGCCGGTGATGAAGACTTACCTTCTCGACGGGCTCGACAGGGCGGTCGAGGGCGATCGCTCCAAACCCGTCGTCATCTACTGCGACCGCGACTGCTGGATGAGCTACAACGCCGCCAAACGCGCGATCGAGAACGGGTTTACCAATGTTCACTGGTATCCCGAGGGGATGCAGGGCTGGGCCGAAGCCGGCTACCCGCTGGAGCGGAACGAACCCAGGGACCGACCGGACGAATAATCGGAAATCCGCTTGATCGCGTCGCGATAGCGGATTTCGGACAGGACCGCCGACCGAACGAGATCGAGCGGACGAGTCCATCCGCATCCATCCACCTGTGCACGCAATCACATGATGTAGCGCAGCGCGACGAAGCCGCCGATCAGGAAGACCATGAACAGGATGAAAAGCAGGCCCAGCCGCTTCTCGATGAAGCTCTGGATCGGCGATCCGTATTTGTGCAGCAGCCAGGCAACCAGAAAGAAGCGTGCGCCGCGCCCGATGATCGAGACGACGGTGAAGAGCAGGATGTTATAGCCGGCAAATCCGGAAAAGATCGTCAGGACCTTGTAGGGGAACGGCGTCAGCGCCGCGAAGAAGACCGCCCATCCGCCCCAGACGTCGTACCAGGCCTGAAGTTTGTCGAAGGAATCGCCCTTTCCCAGGCTGTCGAGGATCGGCTGCCCGACCAGCTCGAAGAAGAAATAGCCGATCGCATATCCGAGGAACGCGCCAAGGACGCTCGACACCGTGCAGACGAGCGCGATCCGCGCCCATTTTTCACGATTGGCGATGACCATGGGAATGAGCAGGGCATCGGGCGGGATCGGAAAGATCGAACTCTCGATGAAGGAGACCGCGGCAAGAGCGCGCTCGGCGTGGCGCGTTGCTGCAAGGGACATGACCCAGTCATAGAGGCGTCGAAGCATGCAGGGCGTCTTTCGCGAAAGAACGATTGTCGTTCGGATACGGACCGCGTTTTAGGCCCGAATGCTTTCCCGAGCACTACTGGTTCGAGCGATGCGGCGGAACCCGTGTTCTCGCAATTCCCATTCTTGGTGGATCCGAAGTCGGAAGGCCGACGTGCAGCAGCTCTTGCCCCACCGGTGGATGGCACCCATCCATAGGCGGCCCCCTTTTCACCCGGCGCTCCGACACGCAAGTTCCCTATATTGACCCACGCGGCACCGGCGTTGTATGAGCGGCTGTCGGACAGGCCATGCCGCCCGGCGAGCCCCTGTGGTGGAATTGGTAGACGCGCGCGACTCAAAATCGCGTTCCGAAAGGAGTGCTGGTTCGATCCCGGCCAGGGGCACCATTCCCGCTTCCCAGATAATATTTGAGACGGTGAGAACATCGGCCTCCGGAAGGCCGGGACGCCTTTTCTTGACGCATCCGCTTGAGCGCTCCACGATCGAGTGCGGCCTGCCGATGGTCGACGTTCGCCGTTTCCTGATTTTCTGGACTCTCGGGCTCCGTTCCGAAAATCCAGAAAACCCGTGAATACCGGATATTCGAAATGCGGCGCTGAATTCTCCGGACGGTGACCGAGAACGTCCAAGCGCTGATCGATGCCGCCTTGCAAGCAGCGGCCGCGCCCCGAAGCGAAATGCCATCAAGACGAATTAAGATTTCGCCTGCCGGACACCGACCGCCATGCGGTGCGGCGATATCAGCCGGCCGCCGCTGGCCTCTTTACGGCGTCTGGAGAAGACGCTCCAGATAACGGCGCTCCAGTTCGGGTGACAGCTGGTCTCCGAGACGGTCGCGGATCTCTTCCAGAATTTCACGAGCCCGCTGGGCATCGATTTCGTCGGGCACGCCGACATCCTGGCCAAATTGGGGACCTTGCGTCTGGCGCTGGCGTCCAAGCGGATCACGGCCGGTCTGCTGCTGCTGCTGGCCCTGCATGCCGGGGCCGTTCTGCCCGCCGGGACTGTTGCCGGGCTGCCCCTGCCCCTGAGCCTGCTGCATCTGGTTCATCATATCCTGCGCACCGCGGCGCATGGCCTCCATGGCGCGGCCCTGTTCGCCCACGGCACGGCCATCATTGCCCTCGCCAAGTGCGCCCTCGGCCTCGCCCATCGCCTCGCCGGCCTCGCCGAAATCCTCAGAGGGTTCGAGACCCTGTTCGCCAAGCTGCTTCTGTAGCTCTTCCAGCTGCTCCTGAAGCGCACCCTGGCGCTTCTGCAGGTCTTTCATCATCTCGGCGAGCTGCTCTGAGTTCATCTCATCGCCCGGTTGGGGCTCGCCGCCCTGCTGGGGCTGGCCATTGTCCCGCGGCTCGCCGGGCATGCGCTGCTGGTTCTGTTGCTGCTGCTGGCGATATTGCCGCCGACCGAGATCATAGGTCTCGTCCATCAACCGCTGCTGCTCCTGAAGGAGCTCGCCCATGCGGTTCATCTGCTCCTGCATCTGGCTCTGGCCCTGCTGCTGCTGTTGCTCGCCGGGTCGCATCGCCTGAAGCGAATCCATCATCTGCTGGAGTTCGGACAAAAGCTGCTGGGCGGCGTCCTTGGAGCCGGACTTCGCCAGGTCCTCGATCTGATCGAGCATCCGGTCCAGATCCTGCTGGCGCAGCTCCTGCACATCGCCCATCTGCTGCTGGCTCTGGGGCGGCTGGTTCTGCATCGCGCGGGCATATTCCTGCAGATATTCCTGCATCGCCTCGCGCAGCTCCTGCATCAGCTGCTCGATCTCCTCGTCCGACGCGCCGTTTTCCAGCGCCTCGGAAAGCTGCTCGCGCGCATCGCGCAGGCGCTGTTCGGCCAGCGAGAGATTGCCGTCCTCGATACCGAGGGCGATCTCCCAGAGAAAGTCCACCGCGCTGATCAGCCCCGCGTCGTCATAGGCGGTGGCAATGCGCGAGCGCGCGGCCTTGAGCGCCAGATAATCCGCCTTGCTTTCGATGAAGGTGTCGCCGCGCAGGGTGATGGCGTCGAGCATCTGCAGAACGCGAGGCACGGCATTGGCATCGAGCGCCAGAAGGCGGCGCTGTTCGACAACTGCCCGCGCGAGCGGATTGGAAAACCGGCGCTCGGGCAAGGTCATCGCGGCGGGTTTGGAGCGTCCGGTCTGACCTGCGGCATCGGTCGCGATCAATGTCAGCTCGACATCCGCGCCCGCATAGGGGCTTTCGACAAGATTAGCCGAGGTGCGGGCCTCGGATCCGTTCTGGCTGCGGCGTGGAAGGGCCAGCCGAATTTCGGGCGGCTCGAAAAGCGGCCGGGCGTCACTGGAAATCTGCTTGTCCACGACGGCGATCTCGGCTTTGGCGGACTTCACGCCGTAATCGTCCTCGACCCGGTAAGCGAGTTCGAGACCACCGCGACGATCCGCTTCCGACGGCGGCGCGGTGAATTCGATCACGGGGTCTTCGTCGGGCGTGACGTCGATGTCCCAGTCGCCGTAGCTCAGAAGCGTCGAGGCAAGACTGGCAGTTCCGCTCTCGGTCAGGGCGAGTTCATAGGACGCCGGCCCGGACGGCTCCGTATTGTTCGAGGCGCGGTTGGCTTCGCTGCCGGCGACCTCACCCTCCGCCGGCTGATGGGGAGGCCCCTTCTCGCTCGGCAGAACCCGCATCACCTCGGCCTTGTCCCGCGTCGGCGAGAACGAGAACGAGATGCCACTTGCGTCGGAGACACGCACCGAAAGCGCCGAGCCTTCGGGCACCGTAATCGGCCCATCGACCGGTTCGCCCTCGACACTCGGACCTGCAAGGAAGATCGGCGCACGGCCCGTATAGGCCGGCGGGGTCACCCACGCATCGACGCGGCGTTCGGCGAGCTGGATCGTATTTCGCGGAATGACGAAGGCGTCGCCGACCCGCCCGCCGCCCGGACCGAACGAATAGGCAAAGGCCGTCACGAAAAGGAGAAGAACGATCGCCCTCAGGCCGTAGGGGTCCAGCCGTTCCGTCTGGGTGCGCACCGTTCCGCCGGAAAGATGGCGAAGCTTCTCCGCCATCCGCCTCTTGTGCTCCTGCCACAGCGCGACGGCGAAGGGATCGGACGTCGCGGACAGGGTGTCGCCCTGGGTACGGAGCGGCTGGTGCGACAATCGGCTCGACGCCTCGATCCGGGCATCGGTCTCCGCGCCGGTCGGCCAGCGAATGGAGCGAGCGCGATAGATCGCATAGGCGCCAGCCGTCAGGATCGCGAGAAGCGCGACCGCACGCGCGAGGAACGGCATCCAAACAAAGGCGCCGAACCAGGACAGGATGAAAAACAGTGCGAGGAGACAGGTAAGAGACAGGACTAGCGGCCAGGCGCGCTCGATGAGCAGCGCAGCCTTGGCGAGCCTTCGCGTTGTCGCGATCCTGCCTGCCCAGCCTGCCGGGCCCTCGCGCCTGTTCTCGGTCATGATGCCTCTAACCTGATCAAGCTCTCTTTTTATCAGCTTTTGACCAGGATGCGAGGCGCTTGACGGGACTGTGAAGCCAGATGATCAGGCATTTGGTCCCATCCCCCCGCAGCGGGCAGGGAACCAAAGCTCAAAAAATCGTTTCGAACGGCTGGTTCTCAGCCTTCAAGCCACTCCGGAATGTGGTCGAGCCCGATGAGTTCGTCGATCGTCTGGCGCTCGCGGATGACGGCGTATCTGTCGTCATTCACCAGCGTTTCGGCGATCAGCGGGCGCGAATTGTAGGTGGACGACTGAACCGCGCCATAGGCACCGGCCGAGGACACGAAAATCAGGTCGCCCTCTTCCACTTGCGGGATTTCACGGTCCTTGCCGAGGAAATCGCCGCTCTCGCAGACCGGGCCGACGATGTCCGCCGTGATCATTCCGGTATCGGCCGATTGCTTGACCGGCTGGATCTCGTGCCAGGCTTCGTAGAGCGTCGGGCGGATCAGATCGTTCATCGCGGCATCGACGATGACGAAGGTCTTGCCCTCGTCCTTCTTCACGTAGAGCACGCGGGCGACCAGAATGCCCGCATTGGCAACGATCATCCGGCCCGGCTCGAAGACGAGCTTTGCGCCCAGATCACGAACATGCCGCTTCACGATCTCGGCATAGGCATGAGGCTCGGGCGGCGTTGCGTCGGCATTCCTGTAGGGAACGCCGAGACCGCCGCCGAGATCGATATGGCTGATCTCGTGGCCGGCCGCGCGCAGCCGGTGAACCAGCGCCGCCAACCGGTCGAACGCCTCGTCGAACGGCTTCAGATCGATGATCTGGGAGCCGATATGCATATCGATTCCCGTGATCTTGATCCCTGGAAGCGCGCGCGCTCGGGCATAGACGGCTTCGGCCCGGTCGTAGGCGATGCCGAACTTGTCGGACTTCTTGCCCGTCGAGATCTTCGCATGGGTTCTGGCGTCGACATCCGGGTTGATGCGGAAGGAGACGTGGGCAACCGTTTCAGCGTCCACCGCGCGGGCGGAAATCAGCTCGAGTTCGTTTTCCGACTCGATGTTGAAGCAGAAGATGCCGAGCGCGAGCGCCATGTCGATTTCGGCAATCGTCTTGCCGACGCCGGAAAACATGATCTTCTTCGGATCGATGCCGACCCGCATGGCCCGCAAGAGTTCGCCGGCAGATACGACGTCCGCCCCGGCACCGCGATCAGCCAGCGTCTTCAACACCGCCTGATTGGAATTCGCCTTCATGGCATAGCAGACCATCGCGTCGATATCGGAGAACGCGCTGGAAAAGACGTCGTAATGGCGCAGAAGCGTCGCCGTGGAATAGCAATAGAACGGCGTGCCGATATCCTTGGCGATCTGCGTGACCGGAACATCCTCCGCATGGAGGAACCCGTTCTTGAATTCGAAATGGTTCATGGGTCCTGAGACACGATTGGCCCGGTCGTCGAGGGCTTGGTGGTAATCATTGCGGGCTGAAGCGTAACGCCAGATCGTCGCACGACGTTTCGCATCTCGTCTTGCGGCAAGACGCAGGCCGCGAGCGAGAATTCGATCAGACGCTATCGCACTTCGCTCAAGCCAGCGATGCCGATCAGTTCAGAAGCGGATCGAGGAAGAACCCTTTCGGAGCGCCCGGTGTACGCGATACTTCCGCCGCCTTGATCCGATCTTCCTCGTCGATGCCGACCGAGGCGATGCGCGGGCCAGCCAACAGGTCCACCTCACTGCCTGAGCCGATCAAATCGGCACCGCCGCCCTGCTCCGGTTCGACGAAACCGACCGGCGCCCTGTCTGTGCCGGGTGCCCGCGGCAGATTTTTGACGCCGCAGCCTGCGAGAAGCAAGGCGGTCATCGGCGCCGTGACGATCAGCGTCCGAAGAAATCCGTTGCTCATCCATATCTCCACAATTCGAGCCCGGCGCGAGAGGCATCCAGCCTTTTGGCCTCATCGAGGCCCTTCTTAACCGGACCCGCACTGAAAATCATCGGGATCCGGGCAACACTTATGAAGCGATCATCGTGACGGAGACTTATTTCGAAATCTTGAGCCTGTCCCGGCAGGCCGCGATCGCCGCGCGAACATTGTCCGGCGCCGTGCCGCCATAGCTCGTGCGGCTTGCCACGGACGCCTCGACGGTCAGAACCGAGTAGACCCCGTCGGTGATCTCAGAGTTCAGGCCTTTCAGGTCCTCGAGCGACAGGTCGGCGAGACCGACCCCGCGCTCCTCGGCCATGGCGACCGCCCGTCCCGTGACGTGATGGGCCTCGCGGAACGGGAGACCCGCTTCGCGCACCAGCCAGTCGGCAAGGTCCGTCGCGGTGGAAAAGCCGTGCCCCGCCGCAGCGCGCATCGCCGTACGGTCGACGACGAGATCGCGGATCATGCCGGTCGAGGCCGCGAGCGCCAGATGCAGGGAATCAATTGCGTCGAAGACCTGCTCCTTGTCCTCCTGCATGTCCTTGGAATAGCTCAGCGGCAGCCCCTTCATCACGGTCAGAAGCGAGATCAGGGCACCGTTGATGCGGCCCGGCTTGGCGCGCACCAGTTCTGCGGCGTCCGGGTTCTTCTTCTGGGGCATGATGGAGGAGCCGGTCGAAAAGGCGTCGGACAACTTCACGAAGCCGAACTGCGGTGTCGACCAGATGACGATCTCTTCGGCAAGACGCGACAGGTGCGTGGCGCAGATCGCGGAGAAGGAGAGAAACTCCAGCGCGAAATCGCGATCGGACACCGTATCGAGGGAATTGCGCGTCGGCTCGCGGAAGCCGAGCGCCTTCGCCGTCTGGTGCCGGTCGATCGGAAAGCCCGTTCCCGCAAGCGCCGCGGCACCCAGCGGGCACTCGTCCATGCGGGCGATCGCATCGCGGCAACGCGAAAGATCGCGGGAGGCCATTTCCACATAGGCAAGGCAGTGATGGCCGTAGGTGACCGGCTGGGCGACCTGAAGATGCGTAAA
The DNA here is from genome assembly GCF_039652615.1 of Fulvimarina fulva. Lineage (NCBI taxonomy): Bacteria > Pseudomonadati > Pseudomonadota > Alphaproteobacteria > Hyphomicrobiales > Aurantimonadaceae > Fulvimarina > Fulvimarina fulva. The sequence goes on along the minus strand of NZ_JBDJAC010000006.1, from coordinate 128,991 downwards.
TCCGGGCATCACCGTATCGGCATGCTCTTCGGCCTTGGTGAGAAGCGCCCCGATGAACTCCTCAAGTCCGGTCTCGAAGCGCTGGAGCGCCGATTTGACATGCAGCCGGAAATCGACCGCCACCTGATCGTTGCGAGAGCGCGCCGTGTGGAGGCGGCCAGCGGCCGGACCGATCAGCTCGGCAAGCCGCGCCTCGATGTTCATGTGAATGTCTTCGCGCTGGCGCGAGAAGGTGAACTCGCCGGCCGCGATTTCAGCCCCGATCCTGTCCAGCCCCCCGGTGATCGCGTCGCGATCGGCCGCCGTGATCACGCCCTTGTCAGCAAGCATTGCCGCATGGGCTTTCGATCCTGCGATATCTTCCTCATATAGACGCTTGTCGAAATCGATGGAGGCGTTGATCTCCTCCATGATGGCGTCGGGACCGGAGGCGAAACGTCCGCCCCACATTTCGTTGCTGGTCGTCTGGCTCATCTGATGCGCTTGGGAATTCGAGGAAAGACAATGGCGAAAAAGGAAGCGGGCTCGGGAAAGTCGGTCGGTCTTGCGATCGCGGGCGCCCTTGCGGCAGGCCTGATCGTGGGTGTGGGCGTCCTATACGTGACCGGCGGATATGAAAGCAATGCGCAGGTCGCATCCAGCTGTCCGGCAAACGCGAGCCTTGCCGCCGCCATCGACGAAGCCGCCCGGGGAGAGGTCGCGGCCGTTAGGCCCGTGGATACCCCGTTCGACGTCACGTCCATCGCCTTCAAGGACGCCGACGGCGCACAGAAAAGCCTCGCCGATTTTTCCGGCCAGACGCTTCTCGTCAATCTCTGGGCGACCTGGTGCGCGCCCTGCCGGGCCGAGATGCCGGCGCTCGACGAACTGGAGCGTGAGCGCGGCGGCGAGGACTTTTCGGTCATCCCGATCAATGTCGATACGGGCGACCCGTCGAAGCCCAAGACGTTTTACGAAGAAACGGGGCTGACGGACCTGCCGTTTTTCCGCGACGAGACGATGGGCGTCTTCCAGAACCTGAAAAGCCAGGGAACAGCCTTCGGTCTGCCCGTCACGCTTCTCGTCGATGGGGACGGCTGCGCAAGAGCGGCTGTCAATGGGCCGGCCGAATGGGCAAGCCCCGACGCGATCCGCCTGATCGACGCCGTCCGCAACCCCGGCTCGGCCTGATACCTCCCGCGAACGTTCGCCGGACGTTGCGCGGAAAGCCGCTATGGGACGGTGCCCGCGACGGGGTGCCACCCGCAATCTCAGCAAGGGATCGATCAGCGCTTGGTCATTCTCGAGCTAGAGCATGATCCGAAAAGTTGCATGACTTTTCGGATCACATCATGCGGCAAAACAAAAGCTTAGAGCGAAGTGCCGAGCCAGACTTGTCGCATTTCGCTCTGTGTCCTGAGATCGACCATCGAGAGGGACACGAACGCCTGCCATCCGGAGGATGCAGGGGCCGGCATGTTTCATGCGGGCACTCCCGCCCGGCGTCAGACGACGGCGACTGGCGAGACAGCTTGCAGCAGAAGATCAGATTTTTTTGAGGTTCAGAAATGCGAAGAGAGCCGCACGGCCTGGAGGGGGATACGCCGTTGCGACTCTCTTGCATTTTCTAACGAGCGGGGGTCCTGGAGAGGGGGAAGAGGACCGGTCGCTCCCAAACATCGGCGGTAAAGCGGGGGACATGCTTTAGGGCCGACCCGACGTTTCAGCGTCGTTGTGATAAAGATGCTACGGGAGCCGCCCAAAATCAAGCGGGAATACGCGCGCGATCGCGTCACATCCGCGTGAGTGACAGTTAGGCGCTAGAAACCACGGAACACCGCTGCGTTCAAGCCCCTAAATTTCATATGGATTCTTATTGTATACAGCTTACGACCCAATAGGGCGCACAGGCTGCTAGCCTGAAAAGATTCCGAAAATCAATCCATGACCAGCGGCGTCTCGCAGTTATCCCCATCCCCGTAACGCTCGATGATCGCCGAAGACATCAGATAAACCTCCGAGGGCGAGATTTTCGCCATGCCGAAGGTGTCGAACTGGCTCTTGTCCAGATCAACGCGCGTCATGAGGACGACGCCGGAATGACGCTTGTCCCGCATGATCGTCTTGAACAGCGCATCGACGGTCTCGCCCTCTCCCTCGAGGATCTGGGTGATGATCCGGCCATCATAGGCGATCACGCCGCGCACTCCGCGCGTTTCGTTGCGCCGGGTCGATTCGGCCACCAGTTCGCGGAAGGCATCCTTGCTGAGGTCGTTGGCAATGCTGCTATAGGTGATGTGACGCATCGATCGTCGAAGTTCCATTCCTTTGGCTTCCGAGGAAGAGCCGGTTCGAGCGCAAGAGAGTCACGGCTGGCAGTCAGTCTACAGGCGATCGATTCGGATCGTCAAAAGCCCCGCGGTAAAGCCGGATACTCGCCTTGCTTCCCCGCTTGCCTAACTTGCCTAGTCTGAACGTCCGATTGACAGCACCGCTTTGCTGGTCGATTGCCGGGTGAGCACGAGTTGATGACAAGGGCACCACATATGAGTGACATGACGACGGTGAACGACCTTGAGGTCGCAACGAACCTGAAAACATTCATCGACGAGGAGGCACTTTCCGATACGGGCATCACGCCCGATCAGTTCTGGTCGTCCTTCTCCTCGCTTCTGAACGATCTCGCTCCGAAGAACCGTGAGCTGCTGCAGATCCGCGAGGACATGCAAGCCAAGATCGACGAATGGCACCGCGCCCAGCACGGCAAGCAGATCGATGCCGACGAATACCAGGCCTTCCTGCGCGAGATCGGCTACATCGTCAGCGAGGGAGCCGACTTCGAGATCCAGACGTCGAAGGTCGATCCCGAGATCGCCACGGTGCCGGGCCCGCAGCTCGTCGTTCCGATCATGAACGCCCGCTACCTCCTCAACGCGGCCAATGCGCGCTGGGGCTCGCTCTACGACGCGCTCTACGGCACGGATGCCATGGGGGACGAGCCGGAGGGCAAGGGCTACGACCGTGCACGCGGGGCCCGCGTCGTCACCTGGGCCAAGAGCTTCCTCGACAATGTCGCGCCGCTTGACCGCATCTCGCACATCGACGTCGAGCAATACACCGTTTCCGACGGCACGCTGATCGCCAAGTTCGGCGACGGCAAGACGGCGCGGTTGAAGAACCCGCTCGCCTTCGTCGGCTATTCCGGCGATGCGGAAAAGCCGTCCGCCATCCTCCTCAAGCACAACGGCCTGCACGTCGAGATCAAGATCGATGCCACGCACATGGTCGGTAAGAACGACCGGGGCAATGTCGCCGACGTTCTGCTCGAATCGGCCGTGACGGCGATCTGCGATTGCGAGGATTCGGTTGCGGCCGTCGACGCCGAGGACAAGACGCTGGTCTACCGCAACTGGCTTGGCCTCATGAAGGGCGATCTCACGGAGAGCTTCGACAAGGGCGGCAAGACGGTGACCCGCGCGCTCAATCCAGATCGCCAGTACACCACGCCGGATGGCTCCACGATCGCCGTTCCCGGGCGGGCGCTGCTGCTCGTGCGCAATGTCGGCCACCTGATGACCAATCCGGCGATCCGCCTCAAGGATGGCTCCGAGGCGCCCGAAGGCCTGATGGACGCGATGATCACGACGATGATCGCGATTCACGACCTGAAGAAAATGGGCGGCATGCGCAATTCGCGCGCCCGCTCGGTCTATATCGTCAAGCCGAAGATGCACGGACCCGACGAGGTCGCCTTCACCGACGAGATCTTCACACGGGTCGAGCAGGCTCTCGGCCTCGATCCGAACACGGTGAAGATCGGCATCATGGACGAGGAGCGGCGCACGACCGTCAATCTCAAGGAATGCATCCGCGCCGCCCGTCACCGGGTGTTCTTCATCAATACCGGCTTCCTCGATCGCACGGGCGACGAGATCCATACCTCCATGGAAGCCGGCCCCATGGTCCGCAAGACCGTGATGAAGGACCGCACCTGGATCAAGGCCTACGAGGACTGGAACGTGGATGTGGGTCTTGCCTGCGGGTTCCGCGGCAAGGCGCAGATCGGCAAGGGCATGTGGGCCGCGCCCGCCAAGATGAACGACATGCTGAACCAGAAGGTCGGCCATCCCCAGGCCGGCGCGAACTGCGCCTGGGTGCCCTCGCCGACCGCGGCAACGCTCCACGCGACCCACTATCACCGGGTCGACGTTCTCGCATGGCAGGAGGCGATCGCCGCAAAGGGCCGCCGCGCCATCCTCTACGACCTGTTGACGATTCCGCTCGCCAACCGCGCCAACTGGCCGGAGCAGCAGATCAAGGACGAGCTGCGCAACAATGCGCAGGGCATTCTCGGCTATGTCGTGCGCTGGGTCGATCAGGGCGTCGGCTGCTCCACCGTGCCGGACATCAACGATGTCGGCCTGATGGAGGACCGCGCGACCTGCCGCATTTCCTCCCAGCACATCGCCAACTGGCTCCATAACGGCGTCGTCTCGGAAGACGAGGTGATGGCTGCGATGAAGGAGATGGCCAAGAAGGTCGACGAGCAGAACGCCGGCGATTCGAACTACGAAAAAATGGACGGCCGCTTCGATGAGTCGATCGCCTTCAAGGCGGCCTGCGACCTCGTCTTCAAGGGCCGCGTCCAGCCTTCGGGCTATACCGAGCCGGTTCTGCACGCCCGCCGTTTGGAGAAGAAGGCCGAAAAGGCCGCCTGAGTCCAAAGGCATTTGACAGTCTTTGCGGCGCCGGACTGGTAAAGTCCGGCGCCGTTTTCAGATCACCGTACCGTGACGGTTTTCGTTCGCGTTTCCACCACCGCGCCGTCTCGTTTCAGCGTGATCTGAAGCGTCCAGTCGCCCTTGGCGGGCGACCTGCCGCGACCGGCGAACTGCATATAGGCGGCCTTGTGGCGGCCGAGCGGCTTCGTCTCGGTCTCGGTATAGGTCGAACCGTCCGGCGCCGTGATCTTGAAATGGAGGCGGTCGCCCTTTTCAAGGTTGAGGAACCAGCCCCAGCCGACGGTCGCACGATCGCCCGCCTTGAGGTCGGGCGGCGGCCCTTCGGGCATCAGCTTGTCGTAGTCGGGCGGGCGCCCGGCCATTCCGAGCGCCATCACATGGGTGCTCGCCTTGTCGAAGAAATCGAGCGCGGCCTTCGACCACAGCGGATCGCCACCGCTTTTCAGGCAACCGGAACCCACCGGCTTCCCCGTAAAGGGCTCGATCGTCTCGCCATCCTTTCGGATCGAGATGTGGAGATGGGGAAAGGCGGCCATGCCCGACGAGCCGACCTGCCCGATCGCCTCGCCCTTTTCGACGTGGTCGCCACGTCTGACCCGCATCGACCCCTTGCGCAGGTGGCAGTATTGCGACTGGAGCCCGCCATTGTGGTCGATGATTGCGCCATTGCCACAATGCTTGTCCTTGAAGCGCGGCCATTCGGACTTCTTGCGAACGGGATGATCCTCTTCCCCGTCCCTGATCGCGCGCACGATCCCATCGGCGACCGCAAGCACCGGCACGGATTTTTCGATATCAGGCATCGAGGGCACGCGGATATCCGACCCGCGGTGTCCCTCATAGGCGGCCTTGCCGCAAAACGGATCGACCACGCCCTTGCCATTCTGCATATCGGCATATTGCTGGAAAAAGCAGGTCACGCCCGGCTCGCAATCGAGCGGGACACCCAATCCCTCATCCTCGGCCAACGCTATTTTGCACGCCGAGACGAGCGTTGCCGCCGCGAGGGCCATTGCCTTCAGGCGATGCAAATTCTAATCCTCCCGGCTGAACGACCCCTTGGGGGTCGCGCTTCATTCGACAGGCACCGCCGCGGGATGCCTTCCCGCGACGGATGGGCTTCACACCGCGTCCATGTGAAGCATTTCACAGAACGAGTTTCCAGCCCGCCAGATCCATCGGGCCGGACAAAATACGGGACAAATCAATGGCCTCTCGCAAGCTTCTCCTCCTGCCGGGCGACGGCATCGGTCACGAGATCGCAAAAGAAGCGGAAAAGCTGATCGCAGTTCTGAACGAGGCAACCTCGGCCGGTTTCGAGACCGAACGCGCCCTCGTCGGCGGCGCGGCCTATGACGATTGCGGCGAGGCCGTCAGTCCAGCGACGATGGAACTCGCGCTTGTGGCGGATGCGGTGCTCTTCGGCGCGGTCGGCGGCCCGAAATGGGACAGCGTTCCCTACGACAAGCGTCCTGAAGCGGGGCTCCTGCGACTGCGCAAGGATCTGGAGCTCTTCGCCAATCTCAGACCCGCGATCTGCTATCCGGCGCTTGCCGACGCGTCCTCCCTGAAGCGCCACGTCATCGAGGGTCTCGACATTCTGATCGTGCGCGAATTGACCGGCGGCGTCTATTTCGGTGAGCCGAAGGAGATCGTCGATCTCGGCAATGGTCAGAAGCGAGCGGTCGATACCCAGGTCTACGAAACCTATGAGATCGAGCGCATCGCACGGGCCGCCTTCGAACTGGCACGCACCCGCCGGGGCAAGGTCACCTCGATGGAAAAGCGCAATGTCATGAAGACCGGCCTCTTCTGGAACGAGGTCGTGACGCGCATCCACAAAGAGGAATTCGCGGACCTCACCCTCGAGCACGAACTCGCCGATGCCGGTGGCATGAAGCTGGTGCGCGAGCCCAAGCAGTTCGACGTCATCGTCACGGACAACCTCTTCGGCGACATGCTCTCCGACATCGCGGCGATGCTGACGGGCTCGCTCGGCATGCTGCCGTCTGCCTCGCTCGGAACGGCTGACGAGGCGACAGGACGGCGCAAAGCACTCTATGAGCCGGTGCACGGCTCCGCACCCGATATCGCGGGCAAGGGTTTGGCCAACCCCATCGCGATGATCGCCTCGCTCGCCATGTGCCTGCGCTATTCCTTCCAGATGAACGGGGAAGCGGACGCGCTGGAACAGGCGATCGCCGACACGCTCAACGACGGCATCCGCACCGGCGACATCATGGCGGAGGGTTGCCAGCAAGTCGGCACAAGCGGCATGGGCGATGCGATCGCCGAACGCTTCCGCGCAAAGCTTTCGGGCTGAGCGAGTTTCCCTCAATAAAAAGAAGGCCCGGCGCCATCTGGCGGCCGGGCCTTTTCTATTTCTGCGTCGATAACAGGCTTTTTCAGCCCTTGGCTGAAGCCACGGCGCGCTTGGTGACGACCTTCACCAGATTGGCGCGGTAGCTCGCCGAGCCGTGCATGTCGCCCATCATGGCATCGGCCGAGATCGACACGCCCTCGAGGGCCGAGCCATCGAAATTGCCGTTGAGCGCGCTTTCGGCATCGCTCCAGCGGAATACGCCGTTATTGCCTGCGCCCGTCACGCCGACACCGACGGAGCCATCCGCGCGCTTGGCGACGAAGACACCGGCCATGGCATAGCGTGACGCCGGATTACGGAATTTCTCCCAGCCGGCCGCCTGGGGCGGTTCGAAGGAGACCGCCGTCACGATCTCGTCTTCCTCAAGCGCCGTTTCGAACATGCCGGTGAAGAAATCATCGGCCGACACATCACGCTTATTGGTGTGGATCGTTCCGCCCATGGCGAGAAGCGCCGCCGGATAATCCGCCGCCGGGTCGTGATTGGCGACGGAGCCGCCGATCGTGCCCATATGGCGCACGGCCGGATCGCCGATCAGGCCCGCGAGATAGGAGAAGGTCGGCGCGTGCTGCTTGATCGTCTCGTTCGCCTTGATCTCGGCATGGGTCGTGCCGCCACCGATCTTCACGCGTCCGTTCTCGAAGCTGATGCCCTTGAGTTCGGCGATATGGCGCAGATCGATCAGCGTGCTCGGCATTGCGAGCCGCGCCTTCATGGTCGGGATCAGCGTCATGCCGCCCGACATCAGCTTGCCGTCGCCTTCGCTTTCACCGATGAGCTTGACCGCCTCGTCGATGCTCGTCGGGCGTTGATAGGTTGTTTCGTACATTGAAAAGGCCTCCCTTGGTGTCCCGGCCGGCTCCGCCGCTCCTTGAGGCGGCATTCGAGCAGGCGGCGCGGAACGCTCACTTGAACCGAAGCATCTCGGCGGCGGACGTATCTGCCCGCCGCCTCGTCCATCATCAGTTGACGGCGTTGAGCGCGTTCCAGACCTTTTCCGGGGTCGCCGGCATGGTCAGGTCGTTGTTGCCGATCGCATCGGTGATCGCGTTGATGACCGCCGGCGGCGCGCCGATCGCACCGGCCTCGCCGCAGCCCTTGAGGCCGAGCGGGTTGGTGGTGCAGGGCGTGACCAGCGTCTCGACCTTGAACATCGGCAGATCCCAGGCGCGCGGCATGGCGTAGTCCATGTAGGACGCCGTCACCAGCTGGCCGGTCTCATCGTAGTTGACGCCTTCGAGAAGCGCCTGGCCGATGCCCTGGGCGAGACCGCCATGCACCTGACCCTCGACGATCATCGGATTGATGACATTGCCGAAATCGTCGGCCGCGACGAACTGCACGACCTCGGTGACGCCCGTTTCCGGATCCACCTCGACCTCGCAGATGTAGCAACCGGCCGGGAAGGTAAAGTTCTGCGGATCGTAGAACGCGCCCTCTTTCAGGCCCGGCTCCATGCCGTCCGGCAGGTTGTGGCCGGTATAGGCGCCGAGGCAGACTTCGTGCCAGGCGAGCTTCTTGTCCGTACCAGCAACCTTCACCTCGCCGTTCTCGATGACGATATCGCCTTCGTCGGCCTCCAAAAGGTGGGCGCCGATCTTCTTGGCCTTCGCCTCGACCTTGTCGAGAGCCTTGGAGATTGCCGAACAGCCGACCGCGCCGGACCGTGAGCCGTAGGTGCCCATGCCGAACTGGACCTTGTCCGTGTCGCCATGGACGATCTGTACGTTGTCGACGGGCACGCCAAAGCGCTGGGACACGACCTGGGCGAAGGTCGTCTCGTGGCCCTGCCCGTGGCTGTGCGAGCCGGTGAGGATCTCGATCGTGCCGACCGGATTGACCCGGACCTCAGCCGATTCCCACAAGCCGACGCCAGCGCCGAGCGAACCGACCGCCTTGGACGGCGCGATGCCGCAGGCCTCGATATAGCAGCTCATGCCGAGGCCGCGCAGCTTGCCTCTGGACTTGGCTTCCTGACGCCGCGCCTCGAAACCGGCGACATCGGCCAACTTCATGCCGGCTTCCAGGCAGGCTTCGAAGTCGCCGGTGTCATAGTTCATGATGACCGGCGTCTGGTGCGGGAATTCGCGGATGAAGTTGATCCGGCGGAATTCGGCCGGCGACATGCCGAGCTCGCGGGCCGCCGTCTCCATCGTGCGCTCGATGAGATAGGTCGCCTCCGGGCGGCCTGCCCCGCGATAGGCGTCGACCGGTGCGGTGTTGGTGTAGACGCCCTTCACGTTCGCGTAGATCGCCGGGATATTGTACTGGCCCGACAGGAGCGTCGCATAGAGATAGGTGGGCGTCGCGGAGGAGAACAGCGACATGTAGGCGCCGAGATTGGCGACCGTGTTGACCCTGAGGCCCAGGATCTTGTGGTTCTCGTCGAGCGCCATCTCCACGTCCGAGACATGGTCACGACCGTGCGCGTCGGTGAGGAAGGCTTCCGTGCGATCGGAGGTCCATTTCACCGGCACTTCGGTGCGCTTGGACGCCCAGAGGCAGACGATCTCTTCCGGGTAGATGTAGATCTTCGCGCCGAAGCCACCGCCGACATCGGGCGCGATGACGCGGAGCTTGTGCTCGGGCGCGACATTGTAGAACGCGCTCATGACGAGACGTGCCACATGCGGGTTCTGGGAGGTCGTGTAGCAGGTGTAGTGGTCTTCCGCCGGATTGTAGTGGCCGAGCGCGGCACGCGGCTCGATCGGGTTCGGCGACAGGCGGTTGTTGATGATGTCGAGCTTGATCACCTTGGCCGGGTTTTCGAAGGCCTTGGCCGTCGCATCGGCATCGCCGATTTCCCAGTCGAAGCAGAGATTGTTCTCGGCCTCGGGATGAAGCTGCGGCGCGCCTTCCTTCAGCGCGTCCGGGCCTTTGACGACGACCGGCAGCTCCTCGTACTCGATCATCACCGCTTCGGCGGCATCGCGGGCCTGTGCCTGGGTGTCGCCGACGACGATACCGATCGGCTGCCCGACATAGCGCACGATGCCGTCCGCCAGCGCCGGATAGGCACCCATCTTCATCGGCGAGCCGTCCTTGGACGTCACCTGCCAGCCGCAGATGATGTTGCCGATCCCGTCGGCCTTCAGCTGCTGTCCGTCGAGGAACTCGATGAAGCCCGGCATATCCCTTGCCGCCGAAGCGTCGATCGATGTGATCTTCGCGTGGGCGTGCGGCGAGCGCACGAACGCGGCATATTTCATGCCGGGAACCGACATGTCGTCGGTGTAGCGGCCCTTGCCGGTGATGAACCGGCGATCTTCCTTGCGCAATACCTTTGCGCCGATACCTTCGACACCCATGGGTGTACCTCCCTAGATTCTGAAGCAGGAAAGCCGCAACGCAAAAGGGGCGCGGCATTCGACCGATCTGTTCATGAAACGGCAGCGCCAGCCAAGGCGATGCCGGCCGATCACTCGGCCGCGACCTGCTGGCTGGCGCCCATTTTGGACGCGGCGTCGAGCGCGGCCTTCACGATGTTGTGGTAGCCGGTGCAGCGGCAGATATTGCCGTCGAGCTCCTCGCGCACGGTCTCCTCGTCGAGGTTCGAGCCGTGACGATTGATCATGTCCGTGATCGTCATGATCATGCCCGGCGTGCAGAACCCGCACTGGAGACCGTGATGTTCCTTGAACGCGGTCTGGACCGGGCTGAGATCCTGGCCCTTGGCGATCCCCTCGATCGTCGTGACGTCGGAGCCCGAGGCCTGAACGGCGAGCATGGTGCAGGATTTGACCGCCTTGCCGTCGACATGGACCACGCAGGCACCGCATTGCGACGTATCACAGCCGACATGGGTGCCGGTCAGGTGAAGATTGTCGCGAAGGAAATGCACCAGCAGCGTGCGATCCTCGCACTGGCCGGTCACCTTGCGCCCGTTCACCGTCATTGAAACTTGGCTCACTTGTTCCTCCCATCGAAACTTGCCGGCAGGCCTGCGCCCGCCTTTCGCAACCCTTACCCGCCGCGATACCGGCGGGCCTCCTCAAGCGCGAACGTGCCGTCTTTCTTGGAATCATGCAAGACAAGGGGAGCGGCTCGCGCGATCGGCCTGATCGCCCGGCATCCTGCGCGCGGAATGGGGCTTTGGGTATTGGACCTTCGTGCAGCATGGAACCATTCCAACCTCGCCGGCAGACAGCCTCGGCTTTGCCGCCGGGGGACCCGCCGTCGAAACGACTGTCAAGCGGCAAGCTGTTCCTGTGACAGGTTCGGCACAAGTCTCGGGCGAAGCAGAGGCGATCGGGTCGAATCGCCGCAAGTTGATCTGAACACCGGTTGTTATCTTTAACCAAATCGTTCTTTTTGCAGACGAGTATTGGGGTCTGCCGGGACGGCGGCGACGAAGATCGCTCCGTTTGCATGACACACTATCGCCGTGGGGATGCGGCTGACAGCCGGCGACACGCGTTATGAGAACGCTGAGGGGGAATTCGCGTTTTGGGGATTTGGCCGCGCCAGGTCGGTGTTTTGCTTGTCGCGACGATGGTCGCCGCTGCAGCGGCGCCGTACGAGGCGTCGGCGTTCGAACTCTTCGGATACAAGTTCTTCGAGAGCGAGGACGACAGCGAGTTCGACGTCATCAATCCACTGCAATACTCAGTCCGCATCGAGGTGACCCAGACGCCGGACGGCGATCAGGAGCTTGCGAGCGTCATCGAGGACTCCTCGGTGCTGGCCGCCGACGAGGGCGAGCCGGTGGCCGGCTCCCTCGGCCTCATCGCCAAGGCCCGGACAGATCGCAAGCGGCTGGTCGCGGCGCTCTTCGAACAGGCCCGCTATGACGGTCTCGTCTACATCTTCATCGACGGGAAGAACCTTACCGAAATCGAGCCGGACACCAAGTTCACCGGCCCCGTGCCCGTCCTGATCCGCGTTCTGCCGGGGCCGAAATACGAGCTCGGCCGCGTTTCGGTGAACACGGGCGGCGTGCCGGTCGATCCAGCCGAATACGGGCTGGAACCGGGCGGTTCGGCCTCGTCGGTCGCCGTCCTCGATGCCGAATCCAAGATCTACAGCGAATTGCGCGAGGACGGCCGGCCCTTCGTCGCCGTGACCCGGCGCGATATCCTGGCGGATGCCGCGACCGACAGGCTGGACTATCTGACCGACATCTCGCCCGGCCCGCGCGTGCCTTTCGGCGAGACCTGGGTCTCGGGCGCCGATAAGGTCGATCCCGGCTTCGTCGCCTATATGGCCGGCATCTATGCCGACCAGGTCTTTTCACCGAAGGAGCTGGAAAAGGCCCGCAAGCGCCTCGTCGATCTCGGCGTCTTCTCGTCCGTGGTCGTCAAGGAAGCCAAGAGCCAGGCCCCCGACGGCAGCCTGCCGGTGCAGGTGACCGTCGCCGAACGTCAGAAGTTCGGCTTCTACGGCGTCGGCGCCACCTATTCCAACACTCAGGGCGCCGGATTCTCCGGCTATGTCGGGCACCGCAACCTGTTCGGCCGGGCCGAGAACATCCGCCTCGACGCCTCGATCTCCCGCATCGGTGCGACCGCCGTCTCGGGCACGGCGCGCGAAATCGAGGGCATCGATTTCAACACCTCTCTCGTCTTCAAGAAGCCGGGCGTTCTCGGTCCCGACTCGGTCTATATCGGATCGATCGCCGCCGGCCGCGAGCAGCCGCTGGCCTATGACCGGCTTTTCATCAACGCGACCAGCGGCGTCGAATACGAGATCGACGACGTCCAGAAACTGCAGGTCAGCGTAAAGGCCGAATACGAGGAGATCACCGATTTCCTCGGCACGCGGGAATATCTGATCGGTTCGGTTCCGGCGATCTATACCTTCGACAGCCGGAACAACGAGCTCAATCCGACAGAAGGATTCTTCGCCCAGGCGCGGCTCGAACCTTCCTACGGGATCAATACCTCGAACTTCTTCCTGAACTCGCGTCTCGACGGCCGGACCTACTATTCCCCGCTCGAAAGCGACCGGCTCATTCTCGCAGCCCGGCTCGGCTACGGCACGATCTTCGGCGCCTCCCTGGCGGACGTGCCGAACGACCGCCGCTTCTATGCCGGCGGCGGCGGATCGGTGCGCGGCTACGAATACCAGTCGATCAGTCCCTATTATCCGTCCGTTGCCGGGCCGGGGCAGAACGCGATCTTCGAGGATACGCCCAAGGGCGGCCTCTCCCTCGTCGATGGATCGGCCGAGGCGCGCATCGGCGTCACCGAGAATATCCAGATCGTGCCCTTCGTCGATTTCGGTATCGCCTCGGAAGACCTCGTACCCGATTTCGGCGACGTGAAGATCGGCACCGGTATCGGCGCCCGCTATCTCACGTCCTTCGGTCCGATCCGCGTCGATGTCGCCTTCCCCCTCGAACCGGGGCCCCGCGATGCGGACTTCCAGATCTACGCAGGCATCGGACAGGCTTTCTAGGACATGACCGTTTTCGCCCGCCTTCTCTCGATCGTCGCCGGCCTCATGATCGCGGCCGCACTCCTTGCGCCCCGCCCTGCCGAGGCGCAGGAATTCATCGCCAGCCAGATCGAGAATCTGATCAATTCCGATACGATGACCGTGAAGATCGACGGCCTGTCAGGCGCGCTCACGGGCGATATCCGGATCGAGACCGTCACCGTCTCCGATCCTGAGGGCGTCTTCCTGACCGCAAGCGATCTTGCGATGGACTGGTCGCCACTGTCGCTGGTGCGCTCCAACGTCAATATCGAGAACCTGACAGCCGGTCAGATCGTACTGGAACGGCTTCCGGTCGGCCAGCCGGCCGCAGCGGACAGCGCGGACTCCGGTGGGTTTTCCCTCCCCTCGATCACCGCCAATATCGACAATCTGTCGATCAAGGAGTTCGTCATCGGCGAGGCGATCGCGGGAACACGCGCGCGCCTCTCGGCGAATGCCTCCCTCGCGCTCGCCGACGATCCCGTCAATCTGTCGGTGAAGGCCGATATTCAACGGCTCGACCAGCCGGGCCAGATCGTCCTCGATCTCGGATTTGCACCCGACGAGAACCAGCTGACGGTCGACATCCAGGCGAGCGAACCCCAGGGCGGTCTTGTCGCGAGCCTCCTCGATATTCCCGATCGTCCGGCGGTCAACCTCAGCGTCAACGGTTCCGGCCCGCTGTCGGACTTCATGGCCAATGGCGCGCTCGATGTCGGCGGTGAACAAGCCGCCTCCCTGACGGCACGCGTCAACCAGGTGGACGCGGGACGCCGCGTGAGCCTGTCGCTCTCGGTCGCCGCGGCCCGGTTCGTGCCGGAAGCCTATGCGCGATACGTGGAAGGCGGCGCGAATATCGACGCGCAGGTCGTTATCAACGACGACGGCACCTACCGCATCGATCAGGCGCAGATCGCCTCGGACGTCATCCAGCTGAACGCACAGGGCGCAATCGATCCGAGCGGCGACGGCAACGATCTGAAGGTCAGCCTCCAGTCGGCAGGCCGGGGCGCGCTGGAGTTGAATTTCGGCAGTGTGAACCTCACGATCGCCGAACTCGACGCCGCGATCAAGGGTGCGCTGTCCAATGCCACGCTGGACGTTTCAGCCTCGCTTCCAGCAGGCGGCTACGCCGACTATCAAGCCAAGGGCGTCAACGCGACGCTTAAGAGCCAGGGCTTCAATCTCACCGGATTTCAGGGACCTGTGACGATCGTCGCGACCGCCGAACAGATGGCCGCGCCAGACGGCATCCAGCAGCGCGTCCTCACCGCCCCGCTCAGGATCGAGGCGAACGGCGCGCTGACCGAGAACGGCCTGCGTTTCGATCCCTCGACGGCGACCACGGAAACGGCGAAGGTCAACGTCTCGGGTACCGCCGCCCTCACTTTCTCGACGTTCAACCTGACGGTTGATTCAACATTCAAGACCTCGGCGATTTCCGCCGCTCTCGTTCCGATCGCGGGCGACGAACTTGGCCTCGACGGCAATGTCATCAGAACCGCTGAGGGTTTCCGGGTCTCGAACCTTGCCATCGATTCCACCGGCCTTTCGGTGAACGGCAGCGCGGCGCTCCTGAACGATACGGTTTCGGCCGACATCACCGGCCGGTTGAGCGAAGCCTCCAGCGTGAATGCCTCGCTTTCAGGCACCGCCGAGTTCGCGCTTCAGGCGAGCGGACCGCTCGATGCGCCCGACATCGATCTCACCGTCGACGGAAACCAGCTTTCGATCAACGGCCAGACCCTCGCCGATCTTCAGGTCAAGGCGCGCGGCACGCTTGCCTCCGACCAGCCGAGCGGCAATCTCGAAATCACCGGCACGCTCGACGGGGCACCGCTCGAAGGCCGCGCCGAGCTGCTCACCCGTCCCGATGGCGACCGTCAGATCGCCAATCTTCTCATCCGCCAGGGCGAGAACCGGGTCACCGGCGATCTCCTCCTCACAGACAATTTCACGCCGACTGGCACGATCGACGTGGCGATCCAGGATATCGGTCCGCTCGCCGCACTCGGCGGCCTTCAGGCCTCCGGTGACGTCAAGGGCACGATCGGTCTCGATCGCGACGGTGACAACACCCCGATCGCACGGCCGGATATCACGGCGAACACGCTGTCCATCGCGGGCACCACGCTTCAGAACGCCGTCGTCGATCTTCAGGTCTCCGACTATCTCGGCACGCCCTTCGCGACCGGCACTGTCACCGCGAGCACCATCGATACAGGGGTCGTGGCGGTCTCGAATCTCGACGTGACGCTCGGCCGCGAGGGCGAGTTCAACACGCTGGAAGCCAATGCGCAGGCGAATGGCGTGCCGATCGAACTCGATGCGCGCGCCCGCTTCGCCCCCGATGAGACCGTGCTTGCGATCACCCAGCTGGTGGCCGACATTCCCCAGGCGACGGTTCGCCTCGAAGACAATGCCCGCGTGACCATCGCCGACGGCGTCACCAGCATCGACGGCTTCACCCTTTCGATCGGCGACGGCTCCTTGAGCGTTTCCGGCAATGCCGGCGACACGCTTTCCCTCGACATCGCCATGAGCGCGGTTCCCGTTTCCGTCGCCGGCCCCTTCGTCGAGGGCGTCGATCCGTCGGGTCTCGTCACCGGCACGGCTCAGGTCACCGGCGCAAGCGATAATCCGACGGCGGTCTTCGACGTTTCCGGCAGCGACCTCACGACCACGCAGCTTCGCGACACCGAGGTTCCGCCGGTCGATGTCCGCGTGACCGGGCGCTACGAAGATTCGGTCCTCACCCTGTCGCAGGCGCGGGCGACCTTCGGCGAAGGATCGCTGACGGCCTCCGGCTCTGTCGGCGAGACCTACGATCTCACCGTCAACCTCGACGAATTGCCGGTCGGTCTTGCCAACGGCTTCGTCACGGGGCTCAACGCAAGCGGCGACATCTCCGGCAATGCCCGCGTCACGGGCCCCCGCGACGATCCGAACGCGGTCTTCGATCTTTCAGGCTCCGGCATCACCACGCCCGAGATCGCCCGCGCGAACATTCAGCCGCTTACCCTCGACGTGGCGGGTTCCTACGAGAGCGGCACCGCGACCATCGATCGGGCGAATGTCGAAGCAGGCCAGGCATCCCTGCGCGCTTCCGGCACGGTCGGCGAGACCCTCGACGTTCAGGCCCAGCTCCAGCAGTTCCCGGTCGGAATCGCGAACGCCTTCGTCGACAATCTCAACGCGACCGGCACCCTGTCCGGCACGGCTGAAGCCAGCGGACCGCTGGGCGATCCGAACGCCACCTTCGACATCGAGGGTTCGGGCATCACCACGCGCGAAATCTCTCAGTCCGGCATCCAGCCGCTCAGCCTGCGTCTCGCCGGCGCCTATGGCAACGGCACGGCCCGCATCCAGACGGGGGTCGTCAATGTGGGCGACGGTTCGCTCAACGTGTCGGGCGCGATCGGCCAGAACCTCGACGTGGATCTCGACATCAACCGCCTGCCTGTGGGCCTTGCCAACGGTTTCGTCGAGGATCTCGATGCGTCCGGTACGATCTCGGGCCGGGCCAGCGCATCGGGCTCGATCTCCGATCCGACGGCGGAATTCTCGCTCGAAGGCCGCCAGATCACGACCACGGCCCTCAGGCAGGGTGGCATCGACCCGCTGACCCTCGACATCGCGGGGTCCTATGCCAACAAGATCCTTCGCCTGAGCGAGGCCGAGCTCGACGTCGGGACCGGCTCGCTGACGGCCTCGGGGACGGTCGGCGAAACCCTCGATCTCGATCTTCGGATCAACCAACTTCCCGTCGGCCTCGCCAACGGCTTCGTCGAAGGGCTCGGCGCCGAAGGTACGATCTCCGGCACCGCTTCTGCGACCGGCTCGCTCGCAGATCCCCACGCCGAATTCCAGCTTGAGGGCCGTGGGATCACCACACGGCAGATCGCCCAGTCCGGCGTCGCCCCGCTGACGCTCGACGCGGCCGGTTCCTTCGGGAACAAGACGCTGACGCTCCAGACCGCTGATCTCAAGGTCGGCGCGGGTTCGCTGACAGCCACAGGCACCGTGGGTGAAAACCTCGACATCAATGTCGACATCAGTCAGCTGCCGGTCGGTCTCGCCAATGGCTTCGTCGACGGTCTCGGTGCCGAAGGCACTATTTCGGGCACCGCGTCCGCCACCGGATCCCTTTCCGATCCAAACGCCCGCTTTGATCTTTCCGGCTCCGGCATCACCACGCGCCAGCTGCGCGACGGCAATGTGGCCCCGCTCACCCTCGATGCATCCGGCACCTATGCCGGCGGCACGCTCACCCTTGCGAATGCACAGCTCGACATCGGCTCAGGCTCCCTGACGGCGTCGGGGACGGTGGGCGAAACGCTCGACATCTCAGCGAATCTCAACGCCCTCCCGGTCGGCCTTGCCAACGGTTTCGTCGATGGCCTCGGCGCACGCGGCACGATCTCGGGCACCGCCCAGGCGAGCGGCCCCGTCTCCGACCCGAACGTGACCTTCGATCTAGCGGGCTCCGGCATCACGACGACACAGATCGCGCGCTCCGGCACGGCCCCGCTGTCCTTCGATGCAGCCGGCACCTATTCCGGCGGCAGTGTGAGGATCGAAACGGCTGACGTGAATGTCGGCTCGGGATCGCTCAACGCGTCCGGCACCGTGGGCGAGACGCTCGACGTCGCGGTGAGGCTTAATCAGCTCCCGGTGGGCCTTGCCAACGGTTTCGTCGACGGACTTGGTGCACAGGGCACGATCTCCGGCTCGGCGCAGGCGACGGGGTCCCTGTCCAATCCAAACGCGGATTTCGACCTTTCCCTCGCCAATGTTTCGGTCGCCCAGAGCCGTTCGGCCGGGGCGCCGTCGATCAATGCCGAGATCGCGGGCAGCTATGCCAACCAGGCGGTCGATCTCAGCCAGGCCGTCTTCAACATCGGCTCGGGGCGGGTCACGGTCGCCGGTTCGGCGAGTGCGAGCAACCTCGATCTGACGGCGAATATCTCCAATCTGCCCCTGTCGATCGCCAGCGCCGCCGCGCCGGGTGTCGATCCGCAGGGCACGCTCAACGGTCAGGTGGTCGCCACCGGTTCGCCGACGAACCCGAATGTGAGGTACGATCTTTCGGCAACGGGCGTTTCGGTGGCCCAGATCCGCAGCGTGGGTGTCGGAGCACTCGCCATCGATACGAGCGGCACCTATACCGGCAACCAGGTCACGACGGATACGCGCGTCACCGGCTCCGGCATCGATCTCACGGCGGCCGGATCAGTGAACCTCGCCGGCGGCACGCCGACGCTGAACATCTCGGTCAACGGGTCCGCACCGCTGGAACTTGCCAACCGCACCCTCGCCGAAGGCGGCCGCTCGATCACCGGAACGGCCACCATCGACGCCAATGTGACCGGGCCGGTCACCCAGCCAAACGTGACAGGCACGATCTCCACCTCGGGCGCCCGCTTCGTCGATGCGACCGCCAATCTCATCGTCCAGAACATCAATACGACGATCAATCTCAACGGACAGACGGCGACGATCAGCGCCTTTTCGGCAAGTCTTGGCCGCGGCGGGACGATCGATGTGGGCGGCACGGTGGGCCTCACCCCGCCCTTCAATGCCGATATCTCGGTCTCCCTCGATCAGGGCCGCTATACCGATGGCGAGATCGTCACCGCCACCCTTTCGGCCGATATCACGATCACCGGCCCGCTCACGGCCGGTCCGACCATTGCCGGCGATGTGACCGCTCAGGAAATCAACATCCTCGTTCCGGAAAACCTGCCGAGCTCGCTTGCCCGGATCGACGTGACCCACGTCAACGCGGCACCTGCTGTCTACAAGCAGCAGCGGGAGCTCAATCCGGAAACGGCAGGCGGCTCTTCCGGCAATGGCGGTGTCAATCTGAACATCACCTTCAGCGCACCGAACCAGGTCTTCGTGCGTGGTCGTGGCCTCGACCTCGAACTCGGCGGTACGATCCAGATCACGGGCAACTCCGCAGATCCGCAGATCACAGGCGGTTTCGACCTGATCCGTGGCCGCTTCGGCATCCTCGGCCGCCGTCTCGACTTCGAGGAAGGAAGGCTCACCTTCACCGGCAATCTGGTGCCGACACTCGATCTTCTGGCGCGGTCCGACGCCGGCAACGTGACCGTCTTCATCGCGGTGACGGGGCCGGCCGACGATCCGAGCTTCACCTTCTCCTCCAACCCGACGCTTCCGCAGGACGAAGTGCTGGCACGGCTGATCTTCCAGCAGGGCACCAGCGACCTGTCGCCCCTGCAGATCGCCCAGCTCGCGGAAGCCGCAGCTTCGCTGGCGGGCGTCGGCGGATCGACCGGGCTCCTGGAAAACCTGCGTTCGCAGCTTGGAGTCGACGACCTCGACATCACGACGACGGCGGACGGCAAGACGGCAGTGGGCGTTGGCAAATACATCAACGACAACATCTATCTCGGCGTCGATTCGACCGGCCGTGTCTCGGTCAATCTCGATCTCGGCGCAGGCCTCAAGGCACGCGGTTCGGTCGATGCGGAAGGAGAAGGGGAAGTCGGCGTCTTCTACGAGGGCGAGTTCTGACGGGGATGTGACATCGGCTTTTCGCCTTCCTTTCGGGAGCCGGCATCCGGCCGGGCGTTGTCCTCGTAGTTTCAGCATTGCGTGAAGTTACCGGTTCGTCTCATTCGAATCGTCAGACCGACCGATCGCTTGCAACGAGGAGACGATCCACGATGGCCCCGAACGACATCAACCGCCGTTTCTTCACCACCGGCCTCGTCACCGCCGTCGCCCTTCCGGCCTTTCTCCGGGAGGCAAAGGCGGATCAGATTCTTCTGGCGCAGACTCCTGCCTGCGGCGCCGATCGTCTGACAACGGCCCAGATTGCCGGCCCCTTCTTTACATCGGGTTCCCCGCGCAAAACGAACTTCCAGCGCGATACGCGCGGCGGCCAGCCGATCCTTCTTTTCGGACAGGTTCTCGACCGGAACTGCCGGCCGATCGCGGGCGCGAAGCTCGACTTCTGGCAAGCAGACGGGAACGGCGCCTATGACAATTCGGGCTACCGCCTGCGCGGCCACCAGTTCTCCGATCAGAACGGGCGCTGGCGGCTGGAGACGATCCTGCCCGGTCTTTACCCCGGCCGCACCCGGCATATTCATGCGCGTGTTCAGCCGCGCGGCGGCCGCATTCTCACGACGCAGCTCTACTTCCCCCGCGTTGCGCAAAATCGAACAGACGGGATCTTCCGCAGCGACCTCGTCGTCGCCTTCGACCCTGGCGCCGGACGCGGCAGCTTCGACTTCATCCTCTGATCCCCAAGTTAGGCGAACATCTCAGAAACGAACCCTTTTTCGCTCCGCCGCGTTGAGCCACAAGACAACAATGCTCCGCGCGGCTCTGTCACGCGGCGAGAAAAAAAGGAGCGCTCCCATGAGCGAGACCATCCGTTTCGAACATCCCGACCACGGCAGCTATGACACCCCGGCGGCAGTCGCGGCCGATGCGAACCTTTCCGTTTCCGAGAAAAAGACCATTCTCACCGAATGGAAGCAGTCGCTCGATCAGGTTCTGAAGGACGATCCCCATGCCGAGGGCGCGAAGGATACCCGCGCCCAGATCGAGGCAGCGGAAGGCACGTTCTCCTAAAGCTGGACGGAGGTTCGAGATCGGGCCGCTTTCAGGTACATCGACCTGGATCGGCCCGGCCGGTCCTTCAACACCATGACTAGTTCGAACGAGGCGTACCATGCCGACCAGCATCAATCCCGCAACCGGCGAGATCATCGAAGAATATGCCGAGCATTCCGATGCCGACATCGATCGGGCCATCGCCAATGCCGACCTTTGCTATCGTGACTGGCGATCCTCCAGCATCGACGATCGCTCATCTCTTCTGAACCGGATTGCAGACCAGCTTGAGTCCCGCAAGGAAGAGCTCGCCAAAATCGCGACCGAGGAGATGGGCAAGCGCTACAAGGAAGCGGTCGCCGAGGTCGAAAAATGCGCTCTTGGCTGCCGTTATTACGCCGAGCACGGCCCGGCAATGATCGCCAACGAGGATCGTCCGGGGGGGCCGGCCTCCCAGAACTTCGTCGCCTATCTGCCGATCGGTCCGATCCTGGCTGTCATGCCGTGGAACTTCCCTTACTGGCAGTGCATGCGTTTTGCGGCACCCGCCATCATGGCCGGAAATGTCGGCCTCTTGAAGCATGCTTCCAACGTCTCGCGCTGCGCGCTGGAGATCGAGCGCGTGATCCTCGATGCCGGAGGGCCGCAGGGCCTCTTCCAGACGCTTCTGATCTCGTCGAAAAAGGTAGACGGCATCCTGAAGGACAGCCGCATCCGTGCTGCCACGCTCACCGGTTCGGAAGGCGCGGGCTCGGCCGTCGCGGCCACCTGCGGCAGCGAAATCAAGACCACGGTTCTCGAACTCGGCGGCTCCGACGCGTTCATCGTCATGCCATCCGCCGATATCGACAAGGCGATCGATGTGGGCGTCACCGCGCGCATGCAGAACAATGGTCAGAGCTGTATCGCGGCCAAGCGCTTCATCATCCATGAAGACGTCTACGATCGCTATCTCGAAGGCTACAAGGCCAAGGTCGAGGCGATGAAGCTCGGCGATCCGATGGATGCGGGCACGGATATGGGGCCTCTCGCCCAGAAGCAGGGCGTCGAGGACCTGAAGTCCCAGGTCGACCAGTCGGTTGCGGCGGGTGCGAAGCTCATTGCCGGCGGCAAGGCACCGGAGGGACCCGGATATTTCTATCAGCCGTCGATCATCGCCGATGTGCCGGAGAATGCGCCGGCTTATCGCCAGGAGCTGTTCGGGCCCTGCGCTATCATGTTCAAGGTGGGATCGGTCGATGCCGCGATCGATCTGGCCAATGATTCGGATTTCGGACTCGGCGGCTCCGTGTTCACTCAGGACAAGGGCGAACAGGACCGGTTCATCCGCGATCTCGATTCCGGCGGCACCCACATCAATCGCATGACGGCATCCCACCCCGCCCTTCCCTTCGGCGGCGTGAAACGGTCCGGCTATGGCCGTGAACTGTCCCATGAGGGCATCCGGGCCTTCATGAACGTTAAGGCCGTGACGCGGGACTGATTCCAACGGCACAATCTCTCTCGCGCCTTCGAACGCAAGGCGCGAGAGGACCGGAAAACCTGCCGGATTGCCCACAAATGAGGCATCCCTCGCCGATATTGACCTCTACGCCAGACATGGTGCCGTTCTAGGTAAGCCCGCATCGACCGGTTTCGCAATTCTCTCTGGTCGCGAACCGCGTCAGGATCGGGTAGGAACGGATCATCGCGCGTGGTAGGTCTGAAAAGAACAACGCGCAGCCAGACGGGGGAGTGAACCTTGTATCCCGACGCCATCGCGACCGCCGCAGCCCGCGCCGAAAAGGCCGGTATCAAGAGCCTGTTCAAGGCCGATCCCGATCGGTTCGAGACGATGTCCTTTCGCCAGGACGATCTTCTTCTCGACATCTCGAAGACCGCGCTCGACGCCGACGCGCTCGCAGCGCTGATCGACCTCGCGCGCGAGAAACAGGTCGAAGCCAAGCGCGACGCCATGTTCGCCGGCGCAAGGATCAACGAAACGGAAGGCCGAAGCGTCCTCCATACGGCCCTTCGCGCAAAGCCTGAAGATGGCTTTGTGGCGGACGGCGAGCCGGTGGGCGGCGCTGTTCAGGCGGTCCGCTGGGAGATGACGCTCTTTGCCGATGCCGTGCGCAGCGGCGAGGCCCACGGTGCGACCGGCAAGGCGATCACCGACGTGGTCAATATCGGCATCGGCGGCTCCGATCTCGGCCCCGCGATGGCGACTTTGGCCCTCGCTCCCTATCACGACGGACCGAACCTTCATTACGTCTCGAATGTCGACGGCGCCCATATCGCCGACACCATCGCGGGCCTCGATCCCGAAACGACCCTCTTCATCATCGCCTCGAAGACCTTCACGACGATCGAAACGATGACCAACGCCCAGACGGCGCGCGACTGGATCGTGGCGAAACTCGGCGAGGATGGGGTCGAATCCCATTTCGCGGCGGTTTCGACGGCCCTCGACAAGGTCGAGGCGTTCGGCATTGCGGACGATCGCACCTTCGGCTTCTGGGATTGGGTCGGCGGTCGCTACTCGATCTGGTCGGCCATCGGCCTGCCGCTGATGATCGCCATCGGCCCCGAGAAATTCCGCGAATTCCTCGCCGGCGCCCACGAGATGGACGAACACTTCCGCACCGCCCCCCTCGGCGAAAACCTGCCCGTCCTACTCGGCCTTGCCGGGTGGTGGCACCGGGTGGCGATGGACTGCCCGACCCGCGCGATCATCCCCTACGATCAGCGCCTGTCGCGCTTTCCGGCCTATCTCCAGCAGCTCGACATGGAATCGAACGGCAAGCGGGTGGGCATGGATGGCGAGCCCGTCGCGATCTCGGGGCCCGTGGTCTGGGGCGAGCCCGGCACCAATGGCCAGCACGCCTTCTTCCAGCTCATCCATCAGGGCACGGATGTGATCCCCGTCGAATTCCTCGTCGCGGCGAAGGCACACGAGAGCGAGGCGATGACGGTTCATCAGGACCTGCTCCTTGCCAATTGCATCGCCCAGTCGGAAGCCCTGATGATCGGCCGTTCGCTGGACGAGGCACGTCGCCAGCTTCTCGACGGCGGCGTCTCGCCCGACGAGGCCCAGCGGATTGCGCCGCACCGGGTGTTTCCGGGAGAGCGGCCCTCGATTACCCTGCTTTACACACAGCTCGATCCCCGCACACTCGGGCGGCTGATCGCGCTCTACGAACATCGCGTTTTCGTCGAAGCCCAGCTCTTCGGCATCAACGCATTCGACCAATGGGGCGTCGAACTCGGCAAGGAGCTTGCCAAGAACCTCGTTCCGGTCGTGACGGGTGAACAGGACGCCGGAAGCCGCGATGGCTCGACGCGCGGCCTCGTCGCGGCGATCCAGACCATGAGAAGGACGTAAAGACCCCCATGTCAGCGACACGAGACATCGAAACCCCGGTCCACCAGCCACGCTCCAACGACACCGACGAGCTTGCCCGGCAGATCATCGAGAAGATGACCTATTCCATCGGCAAGCATCCAGATCAGGCGCGCAAATACGACTGGCTGCGCGCGACGACGCTCGTCGTTCGCGACCGGATCATCGATCGGTGGTTCGCGTCCGGCAACCGCATCGAGGAAACCGGCGGCAAGGAAGTCTGCTACCTCTCGATGGAATTTCTCATCGGCCGGCTCCTGCGCGATGCGATCAACAATCTCCAGCTGACCCAGCCGATCACCGATGCACTCGCCAAATACGGTGTCGAGCTCGACATGGTCGAGCTTCTCGAGCCGGACGCAGCTCTCGGGAATGGCGGTCTTGGCCGACTCGCGGCCTGCTTCATGGAATCGATGGCCTCCACCGGCGTGCCCGGCTACGGCTACGGCATTCGCTATGTGCATGGGTTCTTCCGGCAGGAGATTTCGGAGGGTGCCCAGGTCGAACTTCCCGAAACCTGGCTGGTCCATGGCAATCCTTGGGAGTTCGAGCGGCGCGACGCCTCCTACGAGATCGGCTTCGGGGGTACGGTCAACACGATCCACGAGACGGGCAAGCCGCCGCGTCAGGTCTGGCGGCCCGGCGAACGCGTCCTCGCCGTCGCGTTCGACACCCCCATGGTCGGCTGGAAGGGTGAGCAGATCAACACGCTGCGCCTGTGGAGCGCGCAGGCGGTCGACCCGATCCTGCTCGACGCCTTCAACCAGGGCGACCATATCGGCGCACTTGTGGAATCCAACAAGGCCGAGGCGATCACCCGCGTCCTTTATCCGGCCGACTCCCATCAGGCCGGTCAGGAACTGCGGCTTCGCCAGGAATATTTCTTCTCCTCGGCCTCCCTGCAGGACGTCATCAAGCGTCACCTCAAGCGTCACGGCACCATCGAGACGCTCGCCGACAAGGTGGCCGTCCAGCTGAACGACACCCATCCGGCGGTTTCGATCGCCGAACTGATGCGCCTTCTCGTCGACGTCCACGGCGTTCCCTGGGCGAAGGCCTGGGAGATTACCCGCGCGACCTGTGGCTACACCAACCACACGCTGCTGCCGGAAGCGCTGGAACACTGGCCGATCCACCTCTTCGAGCGCCTTCTGCCGCGCCAGATGCAGATCATCTACACGATCAATGCCGAGGTGATCCGCCATGCCGCCCAGGAAAAGGGCTTCGAGGGCGCGGACATCTCCGCGATCTCACTGATCGACGAGGGCAACGGGCGCCGCGTGCGCATGGGCCAGCTCGCATTCGTCGGCTCCCACGCGGTCAACGGCGTCTCCGCGCTCCACACCGACCTGATGAAGGACACGGTTTTCCAGACGCTCCACAAGCTCTATCCCGACCGCATCCAGAACAAGACCAACGGCGTTGCGCCCCGGCGCTGGCTGATGGAGTGCAATCCGGAACTCACCGAACTCGTCACCGAGGCGATCGGCCCAGGCTTTCTCGACGACATCGACAAGATCCGCGACATCGACAAGCTGGCCGGCGATGCTGCCTTCGTGGAAAAGTTCGGTGCCGTGAAGCGCCAGAAGAAGGCGCAGCTTGCCCATCTCATCTCCGAGCGCATGGCGCTTCAGGTGGACCCGGACGCGATTTTCGACATTCAGGTCAAGCGCATCCACGAATACAAGCGCCAACTCCTCAACATCATCGAGGCCGTCGCGCTCTACGACCAGATCCGGTCTCACCCGGAACGCAACTGGACGCCGCGGGTGAAGATCTTCGCCGGCAAGGCCGCGCCCTCTTACGCCCAGGCCAAAGAGATCATCCGGCTCGCCAACGACGTCGCCCGGCTGATCAATTCAGATCCGGTGGTGCGCGATCTTCTGAAGGTCGTCTTCATTCCGAACTACAACGTCTCACTCGCAGAGATCATCATGCCGGCGGCGGACCTCTCCGAGCAGATTTCGACGGCCGGTCTCGAAGCCTCCGGCACCGGCAATATGAAGTTCGCCCTCAACGGCGCGCTGACGATCGGCACGCTCGATGGCGCGAACGTGGAGATGAAGGATCATATCGGCGACGACAACATCTTCATCTTCGGCCTGACCGCGCCGGAAGTCGCCGCGCGCCGGGCTCAGGCCCATTCGGGCCGCTCGATCATCGAGGAGACGCCGATCCTGCGCGAGTCGCTGCACGCGATCTCGTCCGGTCTCTTCAGCCCTGAAGAGCCCGCGCGCTATCACGGCCTCGTCTCGAATCTCTACAACAATGACTGGTGGATGATCTGCGCGGACTTCCAGGCCTATTGGGACATGCAACGCCAGCTCGACGATCTTTATCGCAAGCCGAAGGAATGGCAGGCGAAGGCCGTCCACAACACGGCGCGCATGAGCTGGTTCTCCTCTGACCGCTCGATCCGCGAATATGCCAGGGACATCTGGCAGGCAGGCCCCGGAGCCGTCTGAACCATCGTAACCTTGTAACCAGCGGTTTCCTTGGACCGCTGGCAGCCCGAACGGCATGCGAGCGATTCGCCGGACGAGAATTGATTCTTCAGGTCAATTCTCGTCCGGTGATATCGAGCGGCCTTGAGACCGCCTTGAGACCGCGCCGATTTTTGGCGATCGCTATGAGCGCGTCATTCATCACGAAAGCGTTTCAATCCGCTATTCTCAAGCCCAGGCAGGCGGATTTCCGCTTTAGGCTCTCTCGGCGTCCTATCGCTTGCGCGCAAATTCGCGCTACCATTCCTTCCAAATAAAGGCGGACGGCACGCAAAGGCAGCGCATCGCGAGCCGGGAAGACCAAGCAGAACGCGAGGTTTCATTCCGGTGCCGTCCGGCAAAACAGGGAGGAAACAGTCAATGACGGATCAGAGGCGAGCCGCTCCGCTCTCGCGTGACACGATGGCCTATGTGCTGGCCGGCGGGCGAGGCTCGAGGCTCAAGGAACTCACCGATACCCGCGCAAAGCCTGCCGTCTATTTCGGCGGCAAGACCCGGATCATCGACTTTGCCCTGTCGAACGCCATCAATTCCGGTATTCGCCGTATCGGCGTCGCGACCCAGTACAAGGCGCACAGCCTGATCCGTCACCTTCAGAACGGCTGGAACTTTCTCAGGCCCGGCCGCAACGAGAGCTTCGACATCCTGCCCGCCTCCCAGCGCGTCTCCGAGACCCAGTGGTATGCCGGCACCGCTGACGCGGTCTATCAGAACATCGAGATCATTGAGGACCATGCGCCGAAATACATGGTGATTCTGGCTGGCGATCACATCTACAAGATGGATTACGAGATCATGCTCCAGAGCCATGTGGACTCTGGCGCGGACGTGACGGTGGGCTGCCTGGAAGTCCCGCGCGAGGAAGCCAGCGGCTTCGGCGTGATGCATGTCGACGACAGCTTCAAGATTACCGATTTCGTGGAAAAGCCGAAGGACCCGCCGGCCATGCCCGGCCGGCCGGACACCGCGCTCGCCTCCATGGGCATCTACGTCTTCGAAACGAAGTTCCTGATGGACGCCCTGCGCGAGGATGCGAACGATCCGAATTCCTCGCGCGATTTCGGCAAGGACATCGTACCGAAGATCGTCGCAAAGGGCGGCGCCTACGCCCATCGCTACAACCGCTCCGTCGTGCGCTCGGACAACGAGCCGACCCACGAAGCCTATTGGCGCGATGTCGGTACGATCGACGCTTATTGGCAGGCCAATATCGATCTGACCGACGTGGTCCCGCCCCTCGACATCTATGATCGCGACTGGCCGATCTGGACCTATGCGGAGATCGTGCCGCCGGCAAAGTTCGTCCACGATATCGATGGCCGTCGCGGCATCGCGACCTCGTCTCTGGTCTCGGGCGACTGCATCATCTCCGGCGGTTCGCTCAATCGGTCGCTGCTCTTCACGGGCGTGCGCCAGCGCTCCTATTCGCAGCTCGACCACGCGGTCGTTCTGCCGAAATGCCGGATCGGCCGTCATGCGCGCATCAGGAACGCGATCATCGACAGAGGGGTCGAGATTCCGGACGGTCTCGTCATCGGCGAGGATCCGGAGTTCGACGCCAAGCACTTCCGGCGCACGGACAACGGCATCTGCCTCGTGACCAGGCCGATGATCGAAAAACTTGGACTTGAATAAGAGCCGTTTGATTGAAAATGTCGCGCGCCGGTTCATCGTTCGGACGAGCCGGCGACATGGTCCTGCCGCAAGCGGGCCGGACGAACCGGAAAGTCAGTGGCAATGAGCCTAGAAGTCCTGTCGGTAGCCTCCGAGGTCTATCCGATCGTCAAGACCGGCGGTCTCGCGGATGTGGCGGGGGCTCTCCCCGCCGCGCTAAAAGCCGCCGATGTCTCGATGAAGACCCTCCTGCCGGGCTATCCGTCCGTCCTCAAGCAGGTGGGCGAAGGCGAAACCGTCGCCAAATTCGACGATCTTCTCGGCATCGAAGCGGAAGTCCGGGCGGTCAGGATCGACGGCCTCGATCTTCTGGTGCTCTTCGCCCCGCCCCTCTACGATCGCGAAGGGGGACCCTATCTCACCGCCTTCGGCTATGATCACGAGGACAACTGGCATCGCTTCGCGGCCTTCTCCCTTGCCGCCGCGAAGATCGCCGAAGGCGCGATCGAAGGCTACAAGCCGGATATCCTGCACGCCCACGACTGGCAGGCCGCCCTTGCCCCGGTTTATCTGGCGTTTTCGAAGAACCGGTCGGTCAGGACCGTGCTGACGATCCACAACCTCGCCTTCCAGGGCAATTTCCCGGCCTCGATCTTCGACAAGCTCGGCCTTCCCCCGGAGGCGTTTTCGATCGACGGCGTCGAATTCTACGGCAATGTGAGCTTCATGAAAGGCGGCATCTTCGCTGCCGACCGGGTGACGACCGTGAGCCCGACCTATGCGCGGGAAATCGTCACCGAAGAGGGCGGAATGGGCCTCGGCGGCCTTCTGCGCGAGCGCGGAGACGCCGTTTCCGGCATCGTCAACGGCATCGATACCGAGGCATGGAACCCCGAGCACGACGAACGGCTCGCCCGCAATTACGGTCCGAGCGCGCTAGAAGGACGTTCGGCCAATCGCGATGCGCTGATCGCGGAGATGGGGCTCGAGCCCTCCGACGATCCTATCATCGCCATCGTCAGCCGCCTTACCTGGCAAAAGGGGCTCGACATCGTCGCCGACACCGCCGAGGCGATCATCGAGAAAGGCGCGCGTCTCGTCGTCATTGGCACAGGCGATGCCCAGATCGAAGGCGCCCTCCAGAAGCTTTCGGTGCGCCATCGCGGGAAAATCGGCGCGCGTATCCGTTACGATGAGGGACTGTCACACCGTATCCAGGCCGGCGCGGACGCGATCCTCATACCCTCGCGCTTCGAGCCCTGCGGCCTGACCCAGCTCTATGGCCTCAGATATGGCTGCATTCCGATGGTTTCGCGCGTCGGCGGTCTCGCCGACACGGTGATCGACGCCAATTATGCCGCACGTCAGGCCGGCTGTGCCACCGGCATCATTTTCGATGAAGCGGCGCCGGCTTCCATTCTGACGGCGGTCGACCGGTTGATCGAGATCTACCGAAACCCCGACGAATGGCGCAAGATGCAGGAGGCGGCGATGGCGAACGACGTATCGTGGACGACGAGTGCCAGGCTCTATTCCGATCTCTACCTGGATGTGATGAAGGATGATGCCCGATGATCGAGCGGATCGCCACCAAGCCGTATGACGACCAGAAGCCGGGCACCTCGGGCCTCAGGAAGAAGGTCCCGCATTTCAAGCAGGAGAACTACGTCCAGAACTTCCTGCAGGCGATCTTCGACACCGTCGGCAAGGGCGATCTCGAAACCCTCGTCATCGGCGGGGACGGACGGTTCTTCAACCGTGACGTGGTCGCGATCGCGATCCGCATGGCGGCCGCCAATGGTTATGGCCGGGTGATCGTCGGCAAGGGCGGGATCCTGTCGACACCGGCAGCCTCGAACCTCATCCGCAAGCGCGGCGCGGCCGGCGGCATCATCCTGTCGGCCAGCCACAATCCCGGCGGGCCGAAGGGCGATTTCGGCATCAAGTACAATATCGACAATGGCGGACCGGCGCCCGAACGCATCACCTCCGCGATCTTCGAGAAGACCAGATCCCTCTCGCATTACCGCATCTATTCCGCGCCAGCCCCGGAATTCGATGCGATCGGCGAGCATTCCCTCGGCGACATGGTGGTCGAGATCGTAGATCCCGTCGCCGACTATGCCGATCTGATGGAAGAGCTCTTTGACTTCGGCAAGATCCGCGACCTGATCGCCTCGGGCTTCAAGATCCGCTTCGATGCGATGCACGCCGTGACCGGCCCCTATGCGACCGAGATCCTCGAAAATCGCCTCGGTGCCGAAAAGGGCACCGTCATCAACGGCGAGCCGAAGGAAGATTTCGGAGGGGGCCATCCGGACCCGAATGCGGTCTATGCGGCAGATCTCATCGAAGAGCTGATGAACGACGACGGGCCGGATTTCGGCGCGGCCTCCGACGGCGACGGCGATCGCAACCTCATCATCGGCCGGGGCATCGTCGTGACACCCTCCGATTCCCTCTCGGTGCTCGCGGCCAATGCCCATCTCGCGCCGGCCTACAAGGGCGGTATCGCGGGCGTTGCCCGCTCGATGCCGACCAGCCAGGCGGTGGACCGTGTCGCCAAGAAGCTCGGCATCGGCGCCTACGAGACGCCCACGGGCTGGAAATATTTCGGCAATCTGCTCGATGCCGGCAAGGTGACCATCTGCGGCGAGGAATCGGCCGGCACCGGCTCGGACCATGTGCGCGAGAAGGACGGGGTCTGGGCGGTTCTCCTCTGGCTCAACATCCTTGCCGAGCGCCGCGAAAGCGTGAAGGCGATCGTCGAAAGCCATTGGTCGGAATTCGGCCGCACCTTCTACCAGCGCCACGACTTCGAGGAGATCGACAAGGACAAGGCCGAGGGGCTGATGGAGAGCCTGCGGGATCGCCTTGCCTCCATGGCGGGCCAGCGCTTCGGCTCGTTCGTCGTCTCGGAAGCTGACGATTTCTCCTACAAGGACCCCGTCGATGGGTCGGTGGCGACGGGTCAGGGCGTGCGCATCGTCTTTTCCGGCGGCGCGCGCATCGTCTTCCGCCTCTCCGGCACGGGCACGGCGGGCGCGACCCTTCGCGTCTATATCGAGCGCTATGAGAGCAATCCGGCCAAGCACGGCGAGGACCCGGCCGACGCGCTGGCCGAGTTGATCTCGATCGCGGACTCGGTCGGCGAGATCAGGAAGCGCACGGGCCGCACCGAGCCGGATGTGGTGACATAAACGCCGCCGAGGTGTTGCAGGACGTGCTTTCAAATTGAGGCAACGCAGCGCCACCGGTCCGAGCGCGTTGCCGAAACTCTGAAGCCTGCTCGCCGTCGCCAGTTGGTGAACGAGGTCCGGGAGAGCTGGACGGTCTCCTATGGTTCAGGCCGGCGGTATGAGACCAACGGCCCCATAAAGCCAACGGTTTAAGGGACCGCCGGCTATCAGCCATCAGCCGGCGCGCTCGACCCGCTCCACCACATCGTCTGCGAGCGCCAGCGAGGACGTCAGCCCCGGGGATTCGATCCCGAAGAGGTTGATGAGGCCGGGGACGCCGTGTTCGGCTTCGTCCTGGATGAGAAAGTCGGCCGCCGGCTCGCCGGGACCGCTGAGCTTGGGGCGGATGCCGCTATAGGCCGGAACGAGGCTTTCGTCCGGCAGCGCCGGCCAATAGCGCCGGATACTGGCGTAAAAACCGTCCGAGCGTCGGGGATCGACCCGATAGTCGAACGCTGCGGGTCCGGCTTCCGGCTTGCGCATGGGGGTCTCCGGAAGCCATTCAACATCCGGGCCGAACCGGGCATCGCCCATCAGATCGAGCGTCAGGTGGACGCCGAGACCGCCATCCTCCGGGACTGGATAGATCAGACGTGAAAACGGCGCGCGCAGACCGGACAGCGCATAATAGTTTCCCTTGGCGAAACGGCATTTCGGCAGGGAGCCGGGCCGCGCGCCCTCGACTGCCCCGGCAACCGCCCAGGCACCGAGCCCGGCTGCGTTGACAAGCGCGCCGCAGGCGATCCGCATCGGCTCGGCCCCGCCGACATCGAGGACGATCTGCCCGTCCTCGGCGAAGGCCGCGCGCACCGGGCTACGGAAGGCGATCATCGCACCGTGATCCTCGGCCTCGCCGCGCAGGGACAGCATCAGCGCATGGCTGTCGATAATGCCGGTGGAAGGAGACAGGAGCGCGCCCCGGCAGGCGAGCGCCGGTTCCATGGTCTGTGCCTCGGCCTGGCTGACGAAGGCGAGTTCGGTAACGCCGTTCGCCTCGGCGCGGCTGCGAATGGTTTCCAGCGCGGAAAGCTGCGCCTCGTCGCTTGCCACGATCAGCTTGCCGAGCCGGCGGTGCGGCACGCCCCGTTCCGCGCAATAGGCATAGAGCCGCTCGCGGCCCGACACGCAGAACCGCGCTTTCAGGGACCCGGCCGGATAATAGATGCCGGCATGGATGACCTCGGAATTGCGCGAGCTCGTCCCCGTGCCGATCGCCGCCTCCGCCTCGATCACCACCACCTCGCGCCCTCTCCTGGCGAGCGCCCTTGCTATGGCAAGACCGACCACACCTGCTCCGACGACCACGCAATCGACACGGTCCATCACCCACTCCTTCGACTGACGAGAGTTCCTCTACACCATCGCCCCGGCGGTAGGATATGCCGTCCGCCCCAAGCCCCGCCTTTAAATCGAGGCCGAACTTATCCCCGGTGCACCGGCGTTGATCGACACTGGCGCGTGAGAGAATTCACATGCGAGGACGATAATGACCGACGGCACCCCTTCGATCGGCCTGCCCTACATCATGGCAAGCCAGGCCCAGAAGCACGTGACCCATAACATGGCGCTGACCAAGCTCGATGCGCTGGTGCAGCTTTCGGCGAGGAGCCGGAGAAACACGCTTCCGCCGGACAATCCTTCAGAGGGCGAGCGCCATCTCGCCGCGGAGGGGGCGTCCGGCGCCTGGGCCGGGCTCGACGGACAGGTTCTCCTCTTTTCCGCCGGCGCCTGGATGGCGCTTTTGCCGCGTGCGGGATGGATCGCCTATGTGGAGGACGAGGATATCGCGGTCCTCCACGACGGCGCAGCTTGGCGGCCGCTTGCCGAAACGCGTATCGACCGCCTCGGCGTCAACACGGATGCCGATGGGAACAACCGCCTCGCCGTGAAGGCGAACAGCATCGCGTTTTCCCATGACGATGTCTCGGGATCGGGCAGCGGCGATATTCGTGGTGCCTTCAACAAAAGCGATGCCGCCAAGGATGCGGGCTTTTCCTTCCAGACCGGCTGGTCGGCTCGAGCGCTTGTCGGTCTCTACGGCGACGACGATTTTCGCATCAAGGTCTCGCCCGACGGCACAAGCTTTCTAGACGCGGTCGTCGTTGACAGGACAAGCGGCCATGTGGGCATCGGCAGGACGCCGACCCATCCCCTTGACGTGAACGGGACGATCGATGCCGGCGCGCTGATTGCCCGTGGCCAGATCGGCGGCGTCTCCTGGTTCGGCGATATCGACGGGGCGAAATGGTCGACCAAGCTCGGCGGCTATTATCTGAGCTTCATGGGCGACGGCGATGATACGGCCAATCTGGAGGGCGGCGACATCCCCTTCGAGGGGCGGACCTTTCGGGTAAAGGCGCGGCTTCATCCGAGCGGCACGCTGGACCTTGCCGGTACAGCGCGGCTCACCGCCATGCCGACGACCGCCTCGGGCACGAATGTGTTTGCCGATGGCGAGGGCCAGCTCCTTCGCTCGACCTCGAGCGCGCGCTACAAGCGCGAGATCGAGCCTCTCGACATGGCCTATGCCGAGGCGCTGCTCGCTGTCCGGCCGGTCTGGTATCGCTCGACGGCACCGGCCGACGATCCCGCCTTCAGCTGGTACGGCTTCCTCGCCGAGGATGTGGCGGCGGTGGACCCGCGCCTCGCCACCTTCACCTATCCAGACGAGGCCTACGAGGTGGTGGAGATCGAGGACGAGACGGGCAGCCGCACCGAACGCCGCCTGCGCCCCGGCGCGGTGCCGGAGCCCAGAGGCGTCGACTATGCCCGCTTCACCGTGATCCACCACGCGCTGATTGCGGAGATGCGCGAGACGATCGCGGAATTGGAGGCACGCATTACAGCTCTGGAACGCCTCGAGTGAGCTGATCCGCGAAGCTACGTAGGAAATTCGCAGTGTGGATCACGCAGGTGCAGGCAAAGAGATCACCGCAAGGGGTTAAGCGACCGCTACACTTCCATTCGAGGACGGGGTCTTCCGAGAACAGCACAGAATTCGTTGCTTCCGTACGGCGTCTGATAAACGCGATGCGGCTTAAGCGGTGATAGCCCTGTTGCGAAGAGCAATTCGAAATTGCGCCGGAATGACTCCGGCGTAAACTGCCAAGCATGCGTATCGATATACACATCTGCGCACCGCTCGGCTTCCGCGGTTGCGCTCAAAAGCAAACCAGCATCCTCGTCTATACGGCGGATACCATGATCGCCTTTCCAGTGACGTAAAGAATCGTTGTGGGTCCTCAAAAGTTGATGTTCAATGACACTCCTCGGCTCGTGTAGGACGCGCCCCCGGATATGCGCATCGATGATATCGGCGATCGAACTTTCCTCGATGAAATAGTCAAAACAATACCTTTTGTCCGGTATTATCAGAAAATAATATGCGCTATCGGCCAAGATCCGATCAACATCGCGGATATGCTTAACGAGGTTTGGCTGATGTTCTATACAATGACTACTGAACACTACATCGAATTTATCCCCGACGACAGAAAGGTCGCCAGTCGGCGATACATAGTGAATTTTCTCCGGACACCGGGTTAGATCGAGCTTATGACCCTGCGCCTTTCTTTTTAATTCTTTTGAATTGAGAACATCGAAATATTTCACCCTCGATCCTGTGACTGCCGGATTGCAGAACGGTCCTATTTCCAAGACGGCGGTGTCTTTGGGGATGAGCCCAATGAAGGAGCTTCGAACACTTCCTGCCGATGTAGCCCGACCCTCCTTCTGTCCGAATAACGAGTGATGCATAAACAGCTCGTTGTCCGTAAAATCACGAAGGTCTTCATGGTAACGCCTATAGAATTCGAGATCGAACTCATCTGGGAGATTTAATACGTCAAGCTTCGAAGGCGCCAACACAATCATCCTTGTCTCGGTTTATTTAGAACATCACCCAGCAACTGCGGCTTTTGAGCAGAGCCCGCTACCCTCCGCGCCAAGTAGAGCCACTCTCAGCGACCATCTTCCTTAAATGCGCAATGGCGCGAAACACCTCACGGGTATTTGGTTCATAGAGGCCAACAGCATCAACATTATCTACCCAGTCTGCGAACGCAGGAACAATAAGCGCCTCTTCATTGCGAGGAAGATGCTGGAAAATTTCCTCCCGAGTGAAGTTATATGCCTTAGTTCTGACTTCTGGAAACATGGAGAAGAAGGTCGATGGGCAACGTTCGAGTATAAACGGAAGAATGGGCACCGGATCTGGGTAGTCCGGATCTCTCTCAAAAAAGAGACGGCGCGTACCGGATGGTAATCGTTCAAGCGCATCAATGATATTCATAATAAATACCATATACCCTTCCCAGAAGGGCTCATTTCCGACCCAAAAGTTCGAATATAAAGCCGTCTTTGCGTCGTTTCTTTTGTCGCATACAGAGCGAAAATCATATCCCGCTTCGTCAAAAAGAATATCAGCAAGCGCCGTTATGCCTGGATGGCAAATTTCAGCGTGATCCCAAACATTAAATGTGTAATATATGTTGTGTGGAAATGGGTTCACAAAGTAGACGTCATATCCCGGATTCGACTCAACGAATTCGAGGAATGCTTCTCCGCTGATCATCGCCTTTTCGTTGAATTTAGGTGAGACAATGCCAGTGTACTCCGCACTCTGATAAAGACCGGATATAAACATACGGATAAAGAGCCCATTTTCACGAAACTCAGTATTGGCATTGCTCCTCCCATCAACCGGCACGAAAGCCGGATCAAGCGCCTTTATAACGGAATCTGCGTACACATTCTGGTATACTGTAACCAAGGGCTTGGAACGGTTGCTCGCGCGCTCCATTCTTCTTGCGAGATCATCAATTGTGAGCCTTTCTTCCAGCATAGTCTCGCTCATCCATCAGCCCTCATAACCATTTTTATCAGATCGCAGCGGTCCCGCTTCGATCAAAGCGTTCGTAATACGTAGATATGTTGGAAATGGGGGGTTCGGCTTAATATCGAGGCTTTCGAGATATTCTGAGGCTGCCTCTACGTACTGTTGCGGCAATTTTTTCCACAACAAGGGAAGGCAAGGGTTATTGAGAGGATTCTGGATCAGCAATTCCTTTTTAAGAAAGGGATAGCCGAATTTGCATATCAGCGAGTCGAAAAACATATGTTGCGGATTGATCGTCCGACCTATGCGGATGTCGTGAGACTTCGCCAAAAGCCAAGACTGCGCAAATCGCGCATAAGGCACCGCAATTTCTTCGGGGATGTGATCACCGCTGAAGCGTTTCGGGTCGTTTGCGAAATCAGTAAATAACGCCACTGACCTGGCGAACTCAGCAACGCCACTGTCGACCATGCTTCGATACGGGATCATGGTCGACCGGGACAACCCGGATCGAAACATTGCGTCATTAAATCCAAGCTCACCGTGAGTGACAACGTCGAGTCGGTTTTCCGGCGCTTCGAACCGCAACAGGAAATGTAGAAAAGCCCCGCTTCTCAATGCGCGGGAATTCAAAATGAAGAATGAACTTTGGAAATGAGGGATCCGTTGCCTACTCTCAGTAAGCGCCCAGAAGTCGGTCCTAGATTCGTCGTAGGCATCCCATATAGGAGATAGCGAAGAGACCGGGCCGACAAGACTGTCGTTTAGAAAGAGGCAATGATCAAACCTAATCAGGTCAAAATACGTGAGCGCTATAGCAGCGAACCAAGAGCCAAAATCACGGGCGCCTGCCGTTCTCGCCACAACCATATCAGCCAAATTTTCTGCTTCTTTAATGAGCAGATCCCGACCGGACAACGTACTGTTGACAATGATCGTTCGATAGCCCGCGCGCTTTAGCTCTTTTAGCATAGCGATTTGATACGATGCCAAAGTTCCGTCAGAGCTATAGATCGCATATATTGCAACGCCGCGTGCAAGCGCCGGATTATCTAGCAGACCACCTACATAGATCTTTTGAGTCTGAAGAAAGCGATCGAGCGCGCCAAAGCCTGCACTCTTACTGGACAACGCTCTGTTCGATAGTAAACCCTCTGAAGCCAGACCGCGTACGAGTTCTGCATAGTCGAATTGACGAACTTTTAAGGAATCAGCGTTTGTTTCGACAGCCGAAGAAGCCTTCGCAGCCATTGCAGCTGATTGATTGCTCTGCGTCGGTGGAATTGGTACACCGCTCGTACGGACCGAATGCGAAAGTGGATTCTCGCGCGTCTCGCGTATCTCCGGATTAGCCAGCAGGTAAGATACCGTCTCAAAGAGGGCGTTAGGCTCCCTTGTCGCCGCAGCGACCACGTGGGGCTCAAAATTTGAATGATGGAATGATTGGTAAGCCTCGAGATAATGAAGCAGCGGCGCCTTCAAATCTATCGAATATCCATCGACGTAGTATTGATGATCAAATAACGGATGAGGCGTTATGCCCTCCCGCGCGCCGGTTTGCATGTAATGAATTATTAGCGGCTCTTTTATTGATCTCCTTTCTTTAATTTGTGAGATATAGTATTCATTATCAAACAACGGATGCGGATTGGATGCTCCTAGAGGATCCGACTTCAAGTAATGCAACAGGGGATGTATATTGTCGGGAATATCTTCGGATAGGTTCTCGACATAGAATTGTACGTCGAACAGGAGAGTGGGACTCACCCACTTCTTGGGCACACCGGATATGATTCGAAGCAGAGACAAATCCTCGGCTTTACGTTCGTCGATGCTCCGATCAAGCTGCAACCAAATATGATCCTCGTTTGCGAGAGGATGATACACGCGACCTTCGTTGTGGCCATACCTGACATAATGCACGAGGGGATCGCTGCCCGTGCTGGCAACATCGGGATTTCGCTGGAGATAGAACGCTGGATCGAAAAGGGGATGAGGAGAATAGCCCCGCTTCGCGCCGATCTCAAGATAATGTCTGAGTGGTTCCGTTTCCTGTACTTGACCGTCTGCACTCGTCTGACCACGGTACCAAGATATGTCAAAGAGCGGATGGGGATTTCGACCTTCACGCCAACCGTATGTGAGATAATGCAGAAGAAGCCCACCGGGAAAATCGCTGAGTTCAGGATTCTCCGCTAGGTAATGAGCTGCGTCGAAGAGCGGATGCGGTGAGATGACACTGCCCGGTTTTACCGTTAGATAGTAGGCTAACGCGTTGCGCCGCGCCTCCAGCGGAAGAGCTCCGGTTTCCAATATGTAACTTGTGTCAAAGAGCGGGTGCGGCGAACGTCCCTCCCTAGCGCCGTATTCAACGAAGTGCCGCAGCGGATCTTTTTCTTCAGTGTCGACATCCGAATTGCGGCTCGCGTAGTACCGACCGTCGAAAAGCGGATGAGGATTTCGCCCCTCTCGTCCTCCGTGGACAACGTAGTGGGCTAGCGTATTCGTTTGTCCTTCCGAAATGTCGCTATACTCGGCTCGGTAAAAACCCGGATCGAAAAATAGGCTCGGCGCTCTGTTCTCAGCGTCGCCATAATTTATGTAGTGTGCCAGTGGGTTGATACCCACACTGACAACGTCCGGATTTCGCTCGCAATAGAAGGTCGTGTCAAACAAGGGATGCGGATCGAGACCGCGATGGACACCATCGCTGAGATAGTGCTCCACGGGGCTCATATTCCAATCAAACGGCCCGGTTTGCTGCTCATAGTAATCTGGATCGAACAGAGCATGCGGCGCCAGACCGATGTGTCGACCGATAAACAAGTAGTGCGGCAATGGCTGTGCGGTTGTGAGGCCTCTCGCTGCAAGTTGATGGCGATAGAAATCGGGCGAGAATAGCGGATGTGGAATGTGATCTATATCTTGCCCGACACCGAGGTAATGAACTAGCAGCCCCATACCTTCCGGGATCTCATCGCCATAGCGTCTGACATAATCGGAAGGATCGAAGAGCGGGTTGGGCCTGAAACCGCGAGCTTCGCCTTCCTCCATGTAATGGCGCAACGGTGCTCGTTCACTGGATTGCAACTCTTCAGAATAATTTCTGCGATAATAGACTTCGTCGAAGAGACCCGACGCGAGAATTAACGCACTGTCGCGATCCCAGGCGCCACCATCAGCTGCGCGGCGCATCAATTCCATCTGCATATGATCCTGAAGCTGAACCATGCGCCGAAGACGCGCCTTTTCGTCCTCATCTTTGGAGAGGTTACGTCGGCCGCGTGTCCCTTTTAACGTTAGCTCCTTAACGGCCTTCTCTAGACTGCGAATCTGCTCGAAAGCATTGTCCCGTTGTGCGCGTAGACCGTTTAGGTCCCAGTTCTGCGCTGAAATCTTGCTGGCGAGAGCTGTCATCCGACGCTCGGCAAGCACCGATTGTCCTGAAGATCGGGTGCGCGCTTCTTTTTCGAGACGATCGAGCGCTACCTTGAGCGTCTTGTTCTCGGACTCGCTTTTGGCAAGCGCGTTCTCCAGCGCTTGCAGCCCTTGCAATTGTTGGAAATTACGAGCTTCCAAAGAGGCTTGGTCCTGTTGCTCTGGGGCGGGCGAAGCAACAAGATCAGGGGAGTTTGTCCTCGCCCTGTTAGCATCCCGGGGTCCGGCTCCTCTCCCAAGCTTAGGCTCGCGCGTCTTCGCCATGCAATCTCAAACCGCCTGTCTGTAAAAGTCCGCCGCCTCGTCCCAAGCGGCCCGCTCGTCCCAGCCGAGGGAAGCCGTGTCGAGGGGTTGGGTGTTGACGCGCATCAGCGGCTCATCGAACACCGTCTGGTCCTTCAATTCAACACGCGCGTCGAGGCCAAGGCGGGGGCCGATCTCGCGGGCGAACCGCTCCGCGAACGCCCCTTGCGTCTCCACATAGCCGCTGGGATTGAGCCGGGTGTCGGAGCGCGCTTCCGCGGTCTCAGCGCAGAAGGCGGCATAGGCTTTCGCCATAAGCCCTACATGGATGTTGTCGCGCACGTAACGCGGCGTCTGCACCGAGGCCGCCTCGCCTTTCTTCCAGCAGCGGATGAGATA
Organism: Fulvimarina fulva; assembly: GCF_039652615.1. NCBI lineage: Bacteria > Pseudomonadati > Pseudomonadota > Alphaproteobacteria > Hyphomicrobiales > Aurantimonadaceae > Fulvimarina > Fulvimarina fulva. The sequence goes on along the minus strand of NZ_JBDJAC010000006.1, from coordinate 88,221 downwards.
GCTGCAGAAACGCGGCTCCTCCAGCGGGCCGAACGGATTGGGGATGACGAACTTGCCCATCCGCAGGCCGAGAAGCGTCGTCCAGTAGTCGAAGACATCGGCCGTCAGCCCCTTGGAGAGGCCATAGGGCGAGAACGCCCGCATCGGTTCGTTGCCGGCGCCCTCCCCTTGCTCGAAGACGCTGCCCGTCAGCACGACCGTCTGACCGCCACGCTCCTGAAACAGCTTGAGAACGGCAGGTAGATTGCGCGTATTGTCTGCAAGGGCGGCGGATACGTCGAAGTCGAGGCTCTTGTAGTTCGTAACATTGGCGGCGTGATGGGCAAGGAGATCGAAATCTTCGCCGCTGAGAAGATCGAGAAAGCCGTCATCGCCGAAGGAAAGCCCTGTGCGGATCTCCGCGACGTCCGACAGCCGTCTCACCCGCTCGCCGCGAACGCCCTCGTAAGCGGCGGTGTCACCGCGCAAGGGGGCCACCACATGGTGCCCCGCCTCGGAGAGCGCGTGTGCGAACCAGTAGCCGGTGAACGAGCTGGCGCCCGTCAGGCAGATCTTCATACCAGACCCCGCATCGCTTCCACCCCGTGGAATTCGGGGTCGAAATCGGGCCATTTGCCGTCCTTCTCCGACACTTCGACAGGCTCGACCGCCCATTCGATGGCGAATTTCGGATCGTTGAAGCGTACGCCTCTCTCGGCATCAGGCGCGTAGAAGTCGCTGACGAGATAGAGCGCCTCCGTGTCGTCCGTCATGGTGACGAAGCCGTGGGCGCAGCCCTTCGGCACATACATCATCATGCGGTTTTCGGCTGACAGCTCGGCCCCGAAGGACTGGCCGAAACTCGGCGAATCCGGCCTCAGATCGAGGATCACGTCGTAGAGCGCGCCACGGATGCAGCGCACGACCTTCACCTCGCCATGTGGCGGCAGCTGGTAGTGCATGCCCCGCAGGGTGCCGGCCTTGCCGGTGAGCGAATTGTTGATCTGGACGAAGCGCGTCTCAAGCCCGGCTTCGCCGAACTCCTTCTCGCAGAAGAAGCGCGCGAAGAAACCACGATCGTCGCCGCGCTTTTCGAGCTCGATCAGCCGTGCGCCGTGAACAGGCGTTTCGTGAAAGATCATCGTCGTTTCTCTTTCTCTTCGGTCAGGCCGCGACGGAAGTCCAGCGCAGGTCCTCGCTGAGGCGGCCGGTGCTCATGTGACCTTCGAGCACCTTGAGGCGCATGAACTCGGAATTGCGGAAGTTTTCGTTGGTGAAGCCGAGTTCGCTCAGACCTTCGATCAGGCCGGCAATCGACTGCTCCAGCGTGACCTGTGGCAGATGGTTGGGCGCTAGCGACTTGAACATCGAGAAATCGACACTGTAGGAGCGCTTGTCGGGTGGAGCGTCGGTGTTGATGCTGACGCTGGTGCCGGGCACAGCCTCGGCGACGGCGTTCGCAAGATCCTTGACCTGATAGTTCCAGACATCGCTGCCTGTGTTGACGCGCAGGAGCTGTCCGCCCTGGTCGCGGTTGCGCGTCGAGGCCCATTCAATCGCCCGGGCCATATCCCTGACATCGATCAGCGGCCGCCAGGGCGAGCCGTCACTCAGGACGGTGATGACCTTCGAGGTCAGCGCGCAGGCGACGAAGTCGTTGAGGACGAGATCGAGCCGAAGCCGGTCCGACATGCCGCAGGCGGTGGCGAAACGCAGCGCCGTCGCCGTCATGTCGCCGAGGTCCATGGCGGCGAGCCCCTCCTCGGTCGCATTCTTCGAGCGCGCATAGGCCGTCAGCGGGTTGACCGGATCGCTCTCCTTACGCGGGCCGCCTTCGGCCGCCCCGTACATGCTGCAGCTGGAGGCGAAGACGAAGGATTTCACGCCCCGATCGCGCGCCATTTCGGCAAGGCGAAGGCTGGCGGCATGATTGATGTCGTCGGTCACCGCCTCGAAGCGGTTGCCCATGGGATCGTTGGAGACGGCCGACAGATGGACGACCGCGTCCACGCCGTCCAGAAGCTCGGCCGGAAAGGAGCGCATGTCACCGAAATACTGGGCGTCGAGCCTGCGTTCGGGAAAGACGTCAGGGCGCGTCAGGCAATGGCCGAAATAGCCGTTGTCATAGCCGATGAGTGTCGCCTCCGGCATGACCTGGCGAAGATGGCGTGTCAGAACCGGGCCGACATAGCCCATATTTCCGGTAATCAGAATTTTCATAGGGCGAATTCTTTCCGTAACGGGGGCTTACCAGGTCTTCCAGGGCGCGCGGCCGGAGGCCCAGAGATCTTCCAGATGACGCTTGTCGCGAAGCGTGTCCATCGGCTGCCAGAAGCCACGATGGAAGTGAACGCTGAGCTGGTCCTCGCGGGCGAGCTGTTCCATCGGCTCGCGTTCCCAGACGGTGCTGTCATCCTCGATGTAGCGGCCGACCTCAGGTGACAGAACGAAATAGCCGCCATTGATCCAGCTGCCATCGCCCTCGGGCTTTTCCTGAAAGCTCGTCACCCGGTTGCCTTCGAAACGCAAAGCGCCGAACCGGCCGGGCGGCTGCGTCGCCGTCACGGTGGCAAGCCGCTTCTCACGGCGGTGGAAGGCGATCGTCTCGGTGATGTCGACATCGGCGACACCGTCACCATAGGTCAGGCAGAAGGCGTCATCATCCGCCACATGGGGCAGGATGCGCTTGATGCGCCCGCCGATCATGGTCTCCTCGCCGGTATCGACCAGCGTGACACGCCAGTTCTCGGCGTTGTTCTGATGCACTTCCATCTTGTTGTTTTTCATATCGAACGTAACGTCCGACATATGCAGGAAGTAGTTCGAGAAATATTCCTTGATGAAATATCCCTTGTAACCCAGGCAGATGACGAAGTCGTTGATCCCGTGGGAGGAATAGATCTTCATGATGTGCCAGAGAATGGGCCGGCCACCGATCTCGACCATCGGTTTCGGGCGCGTCTGGGTTTCCTCCGCGAGGCGTGTTCCAAGCCCGCCTGCAAGCAAAACAGCCTTCATGTCAGATATAGATCCCTTATCCTCGTTTCGTCAGCCACAGATTGTCTCTTCGTCTGCGATGCTGAGACGGCAACATGCGCTATCGGCTCCCTCTAACGTCATTCGATCGCGAGTAAAAGAGCTTTACTCTGATCTTGAGAAAGTCGAGGATTTTCAGAGAACGTCGCGGCGGCTCACGCCGACCATCATCGCCTTTGCCGCAACCCTCATTCTGCGCGGCGCACAGTCGCCGTCAAGGCCGGCGTCCTCACCATGACAGTATGCTTTCACACGGACACCGTGCTTGTGACCTTGAAGCCACAAACCGTCCACCATCAATTCCGTTCACCCGCTTGAAGCTGTCGACAGCTCTGGCGAAAAAGAGGCCCTGTCGCAAACTTTCGCGGCTTAACGGTTCGGGGACCGTGTTCGTCAATTTTCGGGCTCTCACTGATGGAGAGCCTTGCCGTGATCCTGAACACGATCGCCGAGAAGCTGAAGCGGCAGTCGAGGGACGACTTCACAGGCCGGCAGTTCGAGGTCTGGCTGATCGGTCAGGCGGTGACGTGGTATCTGCGCTATCCGCTGAGCGACCGGGATCTGGTGGAGATGTTTGCCGAGCGCGGCAACGCTGTCGACTTCCTGCTCACCGCAAAGCGCGATGCCGATGCAGCTGGCCTGCCCCTACTGGGTGGTCCGGGGTAAATCTTAGTGCATTGTCGGCCTCTGCACCATGGTCGGCGTAGCCGGCGAAGCCGGTCCATTGAGCGGCGCCGGCCATTGTACGGCCTTCGGGGCGGGCGGCCGGTAACCGAGCGATGAGTGCGGACGCGCCGTGTTGTAGTGGCGTCGCCAGCTTTCGATCACGATCTTGGCTTCCTTGAGCGAGTAGAAAATCTCAACGTTCAGCAGCTCGTCACGGAGCTTGGAATTGAAGCTCTCGCAGTAGCCGTTTTCCCACGGACTACCGGGCTCGATGAACGCCGTCTTCGAACCGACCGCGACGATCCATTCCCTCACCGCCTTCGCGATGAACTCGGGACCATTGTCCGACCGTACGTGTCCGGGCGGACCACGCAGGATAATCAGGTCCGTCAGGACATCGATGACGTTGATCGAGTTCAGCTTCCGGTCGATCCTGATCGCCAGGCACTCCCGCGTGAACTCGTCGACGACATTCAGCATGCGGAACTTCCTTCCGTCATGGGTTCGGCTCTCGACGAAGTCGTAGGACCAGACGTGATTTGGATACTGTGGCCGCAGACGGACGCAAGACCCGTCGTTCAGCCAGAGCCGGCCTCTCTTCGGTTGCTTCTGTGGCACTTTCAGCCCTTCCCGCCGCCAGATCCGCTCGACGCGTTTGACGTTCACCGTCCAGCCTTCGCTCTTCAGCATCGCGGCGATCCGGCGGTAACCGTACCGGCCGTACTCGCTGGCGAGCCGAATGATGTCAGCGGTCAGCGCCTCTTCATCAGCCCTGCCAGTCGGCTTCTTGCGCTGCGTCGACCGATGCTGACCAAGAACCCGGCAGGCCATGCGTTCCGACACGCCGAACTTCGAGACGACACCGTCGACGCACTGCCGACGGCGGGAAGGGCTTAGAAGTTTCCCGAAGCAGCCTCGCTGAGGATCAGCTTCTCGAGTATCAGATCGGAGACCGCCTTGCGCAGACGCTCGTTCTCTTTCTCCAGATCCTTCAGGCGCTTCACCTGGCTGCCCTTCAGGCCGCCATACTCCTTGCGCCAACGATAGTAGGTAAACTGCGTGACGCCGATCGCGCGGACCGCTTCAGCCACACTTCGTCCCTGCGATACCAGGACATCAACCTGGCGAAGCTTCGTGACGATCTCTTCCGGTTTGTGCTTCTTGTTCGGCATGCTCTCGTCCTCCGATGGTCTCGAAACCATACTTCATGAAGGACCATTTCAATGGGGGCAGGCCAAGCTTCTGAACGGTGAGATCTTCTACTCGCTCGCCGAGGCAAAGGTCGTGATCAAAAACTGGCGCCGCCACTACTACACGGCGCGTCCGCATTCGTCGCTCGGCTACCGCCCGCCTGCGCCAAAAGCCGTTCAATGGCTGGCGCCACTAAACGGACCGACATCGCTGGCTACGCCGACCATGGTGCAGAGGCCGACAATGCACTAAGATTTACCCCGGACCACCCAGTAGGGGCAGGCCAGTACCGATGGAGCCAGAACATTCCCAGGTGCGATCCGGTCTGCCATCGAAGATCGCTTGATGCCGCCCGGTCCCGTGCATCTTGTTATCAAGCGTCTCCGACAAGGCATCGAGAACGATCAATTTCGGATCAAAAGGCGATGCCGAGGATCGGCTAGCCCCATCATTCAACAGTGCTCGGCGAACGATCAAGGGTTTGAAGCCATGCTCTGGCTGAAGAAGGGTTCTGGCTTCGACGGCGCGTGGACCGATCACAGCCAGAACGATCTCGTGGCGTAATTTTTTGAGTTTCAAAAAGTTAACAAAGTCTAAAAATTCCCGGATAAAATAGGCTTTCGCGCCTCAGCAGAAATGTTGCGACAAGCTCGGACTTCCTTGGCGATCGTCACTTTTCCAGACCAATCAACCGCTTGTTAAGTTTGAGTGCATACGATCACGAATACTTGAACATGGTTGCGTTTTGGAGGTTGCGCAATGAGCGAGAGACGGCGAGAGCCACGTCACAGGGTCCGATTTCGCCAAGCGATCGTCGCGACGACGGGCCGGAAATATCTCGAGGGTGCGATGATCCGCGATCTGTCGCGGTCCGGTGCGCGCCTCAGCCGTCTGGGCCCCGCGACCCGCCCGCCGCAGGACATCGCGCTCTTCGATCTTTCCGAGCGGACCTATTGCTTCGCGAAGATCGCATGGTTCACCCCCGCCGAACTGGGTCTCCGCTTCAAGGGACAGCACAACGCCGTCGCCGACGCCGAGATGGCGGCCCTGATCGCCGCAGACCAGGCACCGAAACCGGAAACCCCCAATCCCGCCGACAAACGGCGGTCGAAGCGTCGCAGGACGCGGATGCGGCCCGTCGTCCTCTCTTCCTTCGACACACGAAATGTCGAAGACGGGATCATGCTCGATGTCTCCGAGGGAGGGGCTCGCTTGAAGCTCTTCAGGAACCGGGACCTGCCGACCTTTCTCGTTCTCTTCGACGCAGTCGAGAAGAAGACCCGCCGGGTCAAGGTGGTCTGGAAGAACAAGACAGAGCTCGGCGTCAGTTACACTTAGATGCAATGAACGACATCCGCGCCCAATTGGGGCGCTGGATCTCACGCCGGGTCGGGGATGGCTTCAGTCTGGCAGGCTTGCACCAGGGGGCGAATAAGCGGCCAGGCTTTCTTGAAGGGGCTCCTTCGACGCAGGCCGGATCGAACTGGCTTCCGCTGCAGGCGAGAAACTCGTCATAGGCCTTTTCCACCTGTTAGCCCGCCTTGTAGGGGCGTTCCGAACACAGCGCGTCGAAGCGTCGAAGCCGTCGGCCAGGAAGACGAGGCGCCCCTCGATCGGGATATCTTCGTCGAGAAGCCCTGCGGGATAGCAGTTGCCGTCCCATCGCTCGTAATGGGTCTCGGCGACGAGGCCCGCGACAGGACGATGTCCGTCGAGGCGTTGGCGAGGATCGCCGCTCCGATTTCCACATGCTTGCGCATGACGGTGATTTCGTTCGCGCTGAACCGGCCAGGCTTCGGGAGGACGGCGTTGGGCGTGCCGATCTTGCCGATATCGTGAAGCGGGGCGGCGAGATAATGAATGCGTGCCCACTCCTCCCCGATGCCGGTTGTTTTGGCGAGGATGCGGCGAATCTCGGCGGCGCGGGAGACAGGGGCGCCGGTGGTGCCGTCGCGATATTTGACGGCGCGCGCCAGACGCCAGATTATCTCTTCCTCGAGAGCAACGAAATTGGTGTTCGCCTCCGCAACCTCCGCGGAGGCCGGTCGGCCCGATCGAGGAGGTCGAGCTGGGCGGATCGCAGGGTAAGCAGTGTGCGCACGCGCGCCTGCAGTTCGATCCAGACGAACGGCTTGTTGAGGACGTCGGTGGCGCCTGTCTCGAAAGCTCGGTGCTTGAGTGTCGGATCGATGGTCGAGGCTACCATGATGATCGGCACATGACGATCGACTTCGCGCCATCGCGCGCACTTTGGAGCATCCGCCCTGAACAATATGAGCCGGGGACCATCGTGCACGGAAAAACGTCTCAAACTTGAATAAACAGCATTTCCAACTCTGGGTGCTAATCTCTGAAGGTCTGAGGCAGCGTTTTCGGATCGCCGCTCCGGCAGCGGCCCGAAAAGCGGAGTCGCAGTTCGAAAAGCATAATGCGTCATCCAATGCGTGAGAGCGTCCTTCGACCGGGCAATGTCAGCCGTCCGGGGTCGGTGCCTCCGAGCGACGAAATCACGCGACCTTCGGCAGTTTCCCGGCCAGCGCCGTGATCGCATCGATGATCGCCCGGTCGCTGGAGCGCGACTTGACGAGCTCGAAATCCGCCCGAGCCTCGCGCGCCAGATTGTCCTCGGAGGACAGCATGAGGGTTGGAAGCGTCTTCCCGGACGTCCTCAGATCGGCAAGGAAGTCGCCCGCGGTCCCGTCGGCAAAGGCCCCGTCGAGGATAAGGAAGTCGAAATGTTCGCTCCGCAGCTTCTGCCGCGCCTCGGCAAGTCGCTTCACCCGCGTCAGTTCGGCCTTGCCCCGGACCATGGCAGAGAGGATCTCGGCAAAATCGTCGTCCGCTTCCACGTGAAGGCCATGGGCGAGCCGCTCCGATGAGCGGTCTGCCTCGTCCGCCGCATCCGGCTCGTCCGGGCGTATTTCGGCCGAGACGGCCGCACGCGGGAGTTCGAACCAGAAGACGGCGCCGGAGCCGGGTTCGTTGTAATAGCCGACCCTCCCGTCCATGCGCTCGACTATCGCCTTGCAGATGCTGAGACCGAGACCAGTTCCGCCCTTGGCGCGCGTCGACGAGGAATCCGCCTGGCTGAAGCGCGTGAATATCTTCGCCTTGAATTCGGCGGGCACGCCGGGACCCTCGTCGGCGACGGAGAAGCGAACCATGTCGCGCCGGCCTTCGACCTTGAGACGGATGGTGCCGCCCGCAGGCGAGAACTTCGCGGCGTTGGAAAGAAGGTTCACCAGAACCTGCTGGGTCCGATGCGCGTCGACCTCGACTTCGAAGTCCGCGCCTGCCGTTTCGACGACGACCTTCGCCTCCGCCTTTTCGAAGATCGTCTCGAGCGTGTCTACGCTCTCGTGCACGAGGGTCTCGAAATCATGGACTTCCCGCTTCAGGGAGATCTCACCCGATGAAATCTTCTCGATGTCGAGAATATCGTTGATGAGATCGACCAGCCGTTCGCAGTTGGAATGGGCGATACGCAGGAGTTTTTCGATATTTGGTGCGAGGGTCCCGGCCTGCGTGCCGAGAACGAGACCCAGCGATCCGCGGATCGAGGTGAGCGGCGTTCGCAGTTCGTGGCTGACGGTCGCGACGAACTCGCTCTTCACCCGTTCCATTTCCTTGCGATCGTTGATGTCCTGGAACTGTAGGATGAGATAGTCCGCTTCCCCGGAGCCCTCGTCCTGCCTGACGAGCGAGGCGCTGAGAAGGCACCAGATCTGGCGCCCGTCGGTGTGCTCGACGCGCACTTCGGTCGATTGATGGGTCTTGCCGCCGGCAAAGAGGCTGCCCACGAGGGATGCGATCGTCTCGCAATCGTCCGCTTGAACGATCTCGCACACCCGCCGGGACTTGAGACCGTTCATATCGAAACCGGTGAGATCGCGGAACGAGGCGTTGATCTGGAGCCAGCCGCCGGTCTCATCGATAAGGGCCATGCCGACCGGGGCGTTCTCGATGGTCGCGCGGAAGCGCTCCTTGCTCGTCCTGAGCGCCGCCTCGGCCTCCTTCAGCGCGGAGATATCCATCTGGATGCCGACCATGCGCAGAGCTTCGCCCTCTTTCGAGCGCTCGTTGATCGTCGCGTCGGATCGCAGCCAGATCCAGTGCCCGTCCACATGGCGGAAACGGTAGTCGGTCTCGGACCGCGCCGTCAGTCCGTCCCGGCAAGCCTTGTCGGCCGCCATGATCATGTCCACGTCATCGGGATGGATGCGTGAGAGCCATTCCGCCTGGGCATCGATCTCGTCATCGGCGGCAAAGCCGATCATCGTCTTCCAGGTGTGCGAGACGTAGGACCGTCCCGTCACGAGATCGATGTCGAACACGCCGAGCTCGGCGCCCTCCATGGCATGGCTCAGCCGCTCCTCGCTGAGTTCCAGCGCTTCGGCGTTCCGGATCGCCCGCGTGATGTCGCGGATGATGAGGGTCGTGCGAAGCCTGCCGCCTTCGGTCTCCCACTCGTTGCGCTGGAGATCGAGAACGAGGTCGGCGCCCATCCTCGTCCTTGCCTTCAGCGCCGTGATTGTCCCGAACAGGAGATGGGCCGGCGATGTCGTCGTTCCCGCTCCAGATCCGGTCGTGCGACCTGTCGTCGCCTCGATATCGACGAGGCTGCCGATCTCGCGGCCAAGAAGCTCTTCGGCCGAGTATTCGAACATGATCTGAGCGGTGTCGTTGGCCGACAGGATACGCTGGTCTTCGTCGAGAACGAGAACGCCGACCACCGCGGTGTCGATCATCGCGCGGTTCTCGCGCTCGCGGGCGGCGATTTCCGCCGTCTTCTTCTCGACCTCGAGCTTGATGTCCTCGCTGCCTCGAGCGGTCCTGTAGAGCAATCTGCCGAGAAGTAGCGTGATGAAGAGACCGCCGGCGAGAACGATCGAAGACGAATAGTTCGTCATGGAGGTTTCGAAGACGGGCGTGCTCTCCCACACGAGCGTCCACGTCCGCCCCATGACGTCGATGGTCTGCGTTTCGGTAAACTTAGCCGCGCCGCCCTCTCCACCGCGATCGTCGCGGCTGGAATATATGATCTGCTCGGGGTCGGCAGTGGGTCCGTCGAAGACCGAAAGATCGACCGTATAGCCTTTGCTGGAGGTCAGACCGGACAAGAACTTCCTACCGACGAAGGGAGCATAGACCCAGCCCTTGAAGGCCTGCCGCCGCTCGTCCACGGTCCCGATCGGCGCGCCATGATCGTACCACGGCGTCAGGAGCAGAAAACCGGGGCTCTTGGTCTGGTCCTGAACCAGGAGGATGCGGCCCGTGATCGTCGGGTTTCCGGTGTCGCGGGCCGTGGTCGCGGCCTTGTATCGCTCCGCCTCGAAGGCGATGTCGAGACCGACGGCCTGTCTGTTCGGCTCCACCGGTTCGATATACTTGATGACGAAGAGGTCGTTGTTTGCCGTCTCGGGATGGATCGTGAGGTCCGCAACGCCGGCCTCGTCCATGCGGGCGAGGAACTCCGGTATTCCGCCGCGTTCGATCGGCTCGATGACCCCGATGCCGTTGATGCCCGGAAGGTTCTTCTCGATCGCAAGGGTTTCGACGAAGCGCTTCCATTCCGGAAGGGATACGTGATCGCTCGCATGGAGCAGTGCCGTGCCCGCATCCAGACTGTTCGCGTAGGTGTCGATCCGGTGCATCAGGGCATAATGGTTGTCGTCGACGAGATGGGAAAAGGCCGTCGTCTCGTTCTCGTAGGCGATATCGCTCGTCAGCTTCCAGACGAAGAGCGTTGCCAGCGCGGGCAGGACGAGAACGATTAGCGCGACAGCCTGAAGCCGGGCGACGGGCCTGCCTTTCCATTCGAGGTTCAAGAAACCGCCTGGCGCAATCATCGCGATCGGCAGAACGCCGAGAACCCCGAAGATGTCGCCGGACCACCAGGTGAGCCAGTTCGCAAGGGCCTGATCTGGCGTCACGATGCCGGCACCGGCGAGGATCAGGACGCCGACCGAAGCGCTGACGAGGCAGGAGAGCGGACCGGCGACGAGCGCGAACCGTGCCGCATCGTGAAATCCGGTGAGACGCAAGGGTAGGCCGAACACGCGGCGGACGAGGCCATAACCGACGATCGCCTGCAGGCACGATCCGGCGGCGATCCCGGCGGCGATCAGAAGACCGGCGGTGTCGACTGTGCCGAATGCGAGCGCGCCGCTGTTGATGGCGTTGACAAAGAACGAGCCGAGAAAGACCCCCGGCCAGAGGCGCGGCCCACCATAAAGAAGGCCTGCGAGCGCGATCCCGGATGCCGGCGAGATCAGTGTCGCATAGCCCGGCGGCACGGCAAGCTGGAGACCGATATAACCGAAGACGCCGTAAAGGAGCGCAAGAACGACGATCCCGGTTACACGGTTTGACAATTGCCATGGAAGCGTTGATCGGGAATGCATGCGGAACCCTGGAACTGGCGAGATACAGTTGCTTTAAGACTTACGACCCGGTCGCAATCGAACCGTAAACGCACCTCTTTCGACTTGGACGACTTCGATTGATCATGAACATTTTGTTTCGAGACGTCTGAATAAATCGTGAGCAGGCTTCATCGATCTGAATTTTCGAGTTGGTAACGGTTTCTTCCGACTTCTCTTTTTCAATCGGATCGCTCACGACAAAGCACGGCTTTCATTGATGACGATCTGGCACCTCCTCCTGACGAACCTCGCGCTGGCGGCGCTCGTCGTGGTCGTGCTCGATCATGCGGCCCGTCTCCTCACGGCGCTGCCTGCCCCGGCCGACGCCGTGCTGAAAGGCGCTCTGATGGGATGCGCGGCGATCGGCGCGATGCTGCTCGTGCCCGCCTTCACGGGCGGCGCGATGGTCGATCTTCGCACGGTCTTCATCGCGGCAGCGGGCTTCTTCTTCGGTCCGCTCGCAGGCATCGTCTGCACCGTGATCGCGATCGCGGTCCGGTTCGGCATCGGCGGCGAAACGGCCTATATCGGCGCGATCAATATCCTGCTCGCATCCGGCGCGGGCCTTTCGGCGCGCCTTCTTCTGTCCAGGCGAGAGCGCCCGCGATGGGAGCTCCTCGCCTTCGCGCTTCCGGTCACCCTCACCAATTTCCTGACCTATTTCGTTCTTCCGCTCCCCACCGCGCTCGCGCTCTTCGCCAAGACGGGCGCGCCCTACCTGACCCTCACCTTTCTCGGCGCCCTCTTCATCGGCTATTCCATCCGCTCGATCGAAAGACGCCGGGCGCTCGAGACATCCAATCTCATCTACCGTGCGATGGTCGAGCAGCTTCCCGATGCGCTGAATTTCAAGGACAGGGACGGACATTTCGTCGTCGCCAATGCGGCAACGGCACGGCTCGTCGGCGCGCCGGACGTCGAGACCCTCATCGGCCGGACCGATTTCGACTTCCAGCCGCGCGAGATGGCCAAACTCTACCGCGCGGACGACGATCGCCTGCTTGAAACCCGTGAGGTCTCGCGCTTCGACCAGCCAGCGATCTTTTCAGACGGAAGGTCCGGCTGGATCGCGACCCTCAAGGCCCCGCTCTACGACGAGCACGGCACCATTCTCGGCCTCATCACCCACAATCGCGACGTGACGGAGGACCGGGCGAACGCTGCGGTGAAGAGCGACTTCATCTCGGTCGTCAGCCACGAATTGCGCACACCGCTCACCTCGATCCGGGGCGCACTCGGCCTCCTGCGCTCGGGCAGGCTTGGCACGTTCGACGCGAAAGCGGAAAACCTTCTGAAGATCGCGCATCTGAATTCGGATCGCCTCATCGTCCTCGTCAACGACATCCTCGACATGGAGAAGATTCAGTCCGGCAAACTGCAATATGTGATCCGGCCGGAACCGTTGGGGGTTATCGTCGAACAGGCGGTCGCCGCCAACAGGGGCTACTGCCCGGAGAAGAAGATCGAGGTCGAATTCGTCAACGACCTCGAAGACGACATTGCCGAGATCGACCCGGATCGCCTGCATCAGGTGCTGGGCAATCTTCTCTCGAACGCGCTGAAATTCTCGCCGAACGCAACGACGGTCACGGTCCGGCTCGCGGCTCTCGACGGTGCCGCCAGGATTTCGGTCGAGGATCGCGGCCCCGGAATTCCGAAGGACTTCCAGCCCCGGATCTTCAACAAGTTCGAGCAGGCGACCTCCGGTCCGACCCGCAGATCGGGTGGAACGGGCCTCGGCCTCTGCATCGCCAAGTCGATCGTCGAGGCCATGGGCGGACAGATCGGCTACGAGACGGCCGAAGACGTCGGCACCACCTTTCATATCGACCTGCCGCTGAGCGAGGCCGGCGGTCTCGTTCGCGATAAAGAGACGGCGGCGGTGTCTGCCGCCTGAACGACAAGCCGTCGGGGAACCCGGAACGCGATCGAAAATGCACTGTCCGGCGACAAGCAATTCCTTACCCTCAAAACCGGTTCTATCGCCGATCGGCGCTTCATTTACCTTTGGACAAGAGGTCGCCCCTTATCCTTCGGATGTCCGGTCCGAGCCGGAAAAGATCACCATCTTTATGCTTGACGAGACAACGCCATGAAGATCCTGTGCATCGACGACGAAGACGACATCCGGGAAATCGCCAAGATGTCCCTGGAACTCGACCCCGATCTGGAGGTCGAGACCGCATCCTCCGGCGCCCTGGCGCTCCAGCAGACCGCCGAATGGCATCCGGACCTCATCGTTCTCGATTACATGATGCCCGAAATGGACGGCCCCGCGACCTTCGCCGAGCTTCGCTCCCGGCCGCAGACCTCCGCAACCCCGATCATATTCATGACGGCCCGGGCCCAGGCCTCGGAGATCGCCTCGCTGATGGAGCTGGGCGCGGCGGCGGTGATCGCGAAACCCTTCGATCCCATGACCCTCGCCTCGACCATCCGCGAACATCTCTAATACGGCTGGCCGAATGAATTGACCCTTCGGGCCAATTCGCGCCCAGCACTTGGCTCAGGCGCCGTTCGGGCTTCCGACGAACATTCGAAAGCGATGCTTTCTTATGTCCGTCGGTCTAACTCGTCGAAACGTCGGTGTGCCCCCTTTAGGGCATCGAACCTTTGCCAAACCCTCGTGCACCTTTTCCGGAAGGTTTACGGGGGTTCTTGCGTTTTGGGCAGATGCCACGGCGCACCGGTCGCGCCGCTCGCAGATACTTTGTCTTATTGACGATCATCGGTGTGAAAATATCGGCCTGAAAATATGTTTGACCATTGATTAACGCTGTGAAGAGAAGCTTTCCAAAGAAGATCAACTTGTCTCCGATATTGCGGTCGCGTTAACCAGAAACGGCGCAAGTATTCCCTCCATCAAGGTCCTCGCTTCGGCGGGACCCTCGGGACGGAGGGGAGAGCATGTTCATTCGCGCGGCAACGATATCGGTCTGGCTTCTGTCGGCCGCCGTCTTCGCTCTTGCAGTCCTTCAGCCGGTCGGAACCGACGACCAGACGATCCTCGCCGTCACCCTCGTCGCCGCGATGGTCGTCCTGTGGCAGCTCGGCAAAGGCAGCCAGACCCACCGCATCCTCTTCATGGCTCTCGCCGTCGGCGTCATCGGCCGCTATGCCTACTGGCGCACGACGGAAACCCTCCCCGCCTCGGACGAGCTCGCCAACTTCATCCCGGCGATCCTCCTCTACGGCGTCGAGATGTTCGCGATCCTCGTCCTCCTGACGAGCCTCTTCGTCGTCCTGAAGCCGCTTCCCTCGCGCCAGCTTGCGCCGACCTCCGTTAAAGAGGGCGCGGCAAAGCCGAGCGTCGACGTCTTCATCCCGACCTATGACGAAACGAGCGAACTCCTGACGGTCACCATCGCGGCGGCGCTGGCGATGGATTATCCGCGCGAGAAGCTCAACGTCTATCTCCTCGACGACGGCGGCACGGACCAGAAGCTCGCCGCCGCCGATCCGCTCGACGCACGCCTTGCCCGCCAGCGCCGCGAAGCACTGAAGGCGCTCTGCGCGGAGATGGGCGCGACCTACATGACGCGCGAGCGGAACGTCTCGGCCAAGGCCGGCAACCTCAACGCCGCCCTGCCGCGCACCAACGGCGATCTCGTCGCGGTCTTCGACGCCGATCACGCGCCGGCGCGCAACTTCCTGACCGAGACGGTCGGCCACTTCGCCGAGGACGACAACCTCTTCCTCGTCCAGACCCCGCATTTCTTCCTGAACCCCGATCCGATCGAGAAGAACCTCTCGCTCTTCAAGCGGATGCCGTCGGAAAACGAGATGTTCTACGGCGTCGTCCAGCGCGGCCTGGATTCCTGGGGCGCGGCCTATTTCTGCGGGTCCGCCGCGATTCTGCGCCGCCGGGCGCTGGAATCGGTCGACGGCTTTTCGGGCGTCACTATCACCGAGGACTGCGAGACCGCGCTGTCGCTCCACGCCAAGGGCTGGACGAGCCGCTATGTGGACAAGCCGCTGATCGCCGGCCTCCAGCCGGAAACTTTCGAGGGCTTCATCGGCCAGCGCTCGCGCTGGTGCCAGGGCATGCTGCAGATCATGATGCTGCGCAATCCGCTGTTCTCGCGCGGGCTGAGCCTTGCCCAGCGGGTCTGCTATCTCTCCTCCGGTATCTTCTGGCTGTTCCCGGTCGCGCGGCTCACCTTCATGCTCGCCCCGCTCCTCTACATCTTCTTCAATCTCGAAATCTATCAGGCGAGCCTCCACGAGTTCTTCGCCTACACCGCCCTCTACATGCTCGCGAACGCGATGCTTCAGAACTATCTCTATGGCGACGTGCGCTGGCCGTGGATTTCCGAGCTCTACGAATATGTGCAGTCGGTCTATCTCGTTCGGGCGATCGCGGCCGTGGTGCGTGCGCCCAAATCGCCGGTCTTTAAGGTGACCGCGAAGGGCGTCACGACCGAGAACGACCGCATCTCCGCGCTCGCCAAGCCCTATTTCGTCATCTTCGGCTGCCTGCTTGCCGGCGCGGTCTGGTGCGGATGGCGCTGGTATGTGGAGCCGAGCTCGCGCGATCTCCTCGCCGTCGTCGGCACCTGGAACCTCCTCAATCTCGTCGTCGCGGGCCTTGCCCTCGGCGTCGTCTCCGAGCGTGCAGAGCGGCGGCGCAACCAGCGGCTGAACGTCTCGCGCAACGGCGAACTCAGTTTCGGCGAGCAGGCGATGACCATCGTCATCGAGGACGTCTCGTCGAGCGGCGTGCGCGTACGCCCGATCGGTTTCGATCTCTCAACCCTGCCGACCGGCCCCGTTCACGGCACGCTCACCTTCGAGGGCAGCGCTGAGGCCGGTCTCGCCGTCATCCTGCGCCGGCGGATCCCGGACGCGCGGGGCATCTCGCTCGGGCTCGAATTCAGCGCCCTCGTCCCCTCGCAGATGCGGCTCGTGGCCAACCTCATGTATGCCGACGCCGCTGCCCTCTCCTCGGCGCGCGAGCATCGGCGCAAGACGATTGGCATCCTCGGCGGCAGCGTAAACGTCATCGGCTGGAGCATTTCTAACAGCATGCGCGCGATCGGCTCCCTGAGCGGCAGGCCGGGCCGCGCGGGCGATCTTGCCCCGGCGAACGACGGTGCCGGCCTTGCCTGCCAGATCAACCAGACGGCGAAGGCAGGCTGAGCGATGAACAGCAAGCATCTTCTCGGCGGCTGTCTTCTCTCCGTCCTTTCGGCGGGAGCCTGCCTCCCCGTCGCGGACGCCAGCGCCCAGACCGCCCAGTCCATGCCGCAGATACCACAGATGCCAGCTCGCGCCGTCCCGGAAGGCGAAATCGAGAGCCGAACGCTCGGTCCCTTGCGCCCTCTGCCCGCCATCGAGGACGACTTCTTCCTGCAAGGCGAGAGCGCGAAGATCGGCTTCGACATCTTCGTCAGCGCGAATGAGGCCCGCGCGGGCGGCATCTTCCAGCTCGCCTACGAGACCGATATCTCGGTCATGCCCGAAGCCTCAGAGATGGCCGTCTTCTTCAACGGCATTCCGGCCGATCGCTTTTGGATCGGCGGCGGGCGCACGGCGCCGCGCCGGATCGCGCTTCCGGCACGGGCCTTGAAGAGCGGCTGGAACCGCGTCGAACTCGATGTCGAGCATCGCCACCGGGTCGATTGCTCGATCGCCAGCACCTACGAATTGTGGACGCGGATCGACAATCACGCCTCGGGCTTCCAGTTCGCCGCCAAAGACCGTCCGAGCCTCGACCATCTGCCGCTTCTGCCGCTCGACGAGCGGGGAACGCTCGTCTTGAGGGTTCACAGCACGAGCACACAGCCGGATGCCGTGGAAACCATCTACGCCACCGCCGCCCGTCTCGCGCGCGCTGCCGGCGCGCCCGCCGCGCGCGTCGAATTCAAGGCGATGCCGTGGGCCCTCAACCTCGCCCTGCCGCAGGAAACGCCGAGGGATTCGCCTCAAGCCAACCAGGCAAGCGGCATCGACGTCTATTTCGGAAACCGCGAGCAGGTGTCCGCGATGAGCGGCGAGGGCTCGCGCATCGATGCGGCGCTGGAAGACCTTCAGATTTCAGGCGATGGCACGACCGCGCTCGTCGTCGATCCTCGCGATCGCAAGCGCCTCGCCCGGCTTTTCGACAGGCTCGCCGCCGCCGAGCGAACCGCGCGCCCCGCCGCCCTCGAGCGTCCCGTCGTCGACGATCGGACGCTTACATTCCGCGATCTCGGCCTCGAAAGCCGGGAATTCTCCGGCCGTCTCTATCGCACCGGCTTCCGGATCGGCCTTCCGGCCGATGCGGTGATTTCGGACTATGCCTCCGCCGAGCTGAAACTCGATCTCGGCTATGCGGCGGCGCTTTCGGGCGAGAGCGATTTCCGCGTTCTCGTTAACGGCAAGACCGCCGCCATCCTGCCGCTCGGGCGCAGCGACGGCGATACCATGTCCGCCCGGTCCCTCGATATTCCGCTGACGGCCTTCCGGCCCGGCGAGAACCACGTGGAGTTCGAGGCAGCCGTCGCCCGCCCGGCGGACAGGAGCTGCGCACCGAACCTCCAGATGCGCGGCGATCCGCGCTTTTTGCTTCTCGAAACCTCCACCATCACCATTCCGCGCCTTGCCCGCATGGCGACCCTCCCCAATCTCGCCGCCTCCTTCTCCGATGCGGGGCTCGCGGGACGGGCAGGCGAACCGACACGCCTCGCGATCACCTCCTTCGACGAGAATTCTCTGTCGGCCGCAGCCACCTTCTACGCGCGCATCGTTTTGTCCAACGCTCGCCTTTCGGACCCGAAGATCGCGAGCATCGCCGAGGTCGTCGCTCAAGGCGGGACCGTCTTTGCCGCTGCCGGCGATGTTCCGGAAGAGGTCCGCGCCCATCTTGAGATCGATGAGGCGTCCTTGTCGAAGCTCGCCGCCAACACGTCCCTGATGTCCGACGCCTTGTCGCTTCTCGGCGGCCAGACCCTCGACACGATGACGACCGGCGGCATCGGCTTCATCTCGACGGCGGAAGCACGCGAGCGCGACGAGACCCTCGAGAACTGGCGGGCGAGCTTCACGGTCGAGGAAAAGCCGAACTATTTCTGGGATATGATGGTGAGCGGGACGGAGGCGATCGCCTCGATCGGCCTCGGCGGCGTTGCCGAGCCGCTTGCGGTCGACGACAGGACGAGCCTCCTGATGAGCCAGGCCCCGGCCGCCCACGGCAACGGGGCCGTCACCCTCGTTACCGCCGCGAGCGCCGCCGCCCTGCCGCAGGAAGTCGCCCATCTCACCGAGCCTGCCCAATGGTCGCGGCTCGATGGGAGCGCGGCGCTTCTTGCCGGCGATCATATCCAGACGGTCCCCGGTTTCGTAAGCTCCATGTATGCGACGCAGCCTCTGTCGGTGGGCAATATCCGTCTCGTCATCGCCGCCTGGCTGTCCATGAACCCTGCGATCCATGCCGGCCTTCTCCTGATGGCGGCGCTCGGCTTCGGTGGCGCGACGGCCTTCGCCGTCAAGGGAAGCACCGGTGGCAGACGGACCGCGAGCGACGTCGACAAGGGGAGCGCCCATCATGCTTGACCGGCGCACGCTTCTGGGGCTTGCCGCGTTTTCGCTTACGATCGGCGCCGCGCCGCGCCCGGTCTTCGCCACCGAACTCGGCGAGGGTGCGAGCGCGGACAAAGCCTATACCGAATGGCGTCGCCGCTTCCTGAAGGAAGACGGGCGCATCGTCGACGATGCCAATGGCGGCGTCAGCCACAGCGAGGGCCAGGGCTACGGCATGCTTCTCGCCGTCTTTCACGACGATCGCGCGAGCTTCGACACGCTCTGGGCCTTCACCCGGGAGACGCTCGGCGTGAGGGGCGACGCGCTTCTCGCCTGGCGCTACGATCCTTCGAAGACCCCCGCCATCGCCGATCCGAACAATGCGACCGACGGCGATCTTCTCGTCGCCTGGGCGCTTGCGGAAGCCTATGGCCGATGGAACGAGACCGCTTACGGTGAAGCGGCCCGGACGATCGCGGCTGACATTCTCGACAAGACGGTCGTCGAGCATGGCGACCAGACGATCCTCCTTCCGGCGGCGAGCGGCTTTGCGGCTGAGGACCGCACGGACGGCCCGGTGGTCAATCTCTCTTATTGGGTCTTTCCGGCCTTCGCCGCGCTCAACGAAATCCTGCCAGATCCGAGATGGCGCAAGCTCGCCGAGAGCGGCTTCGCCCTCATCGAGGCCGCCCGCTTCGGGCCCAAGGACGTGCCGAGCGACTGGATATCGCTTGCCGGCGAAACACCGCGGCCCGCCGACGGTTTCGATCCGCTCTTCGGATGGAACGCCCTGCGCATCCCCTTCCATATCGCCTTCGCGCCACCCGAATGGCGGGGCCCGCGCGGGCTGCTTGCGCCCTTCGTCTCCCTCTGGCCCCATGGCGCAGCCCCCGGTCCTGTCGCGGTCGGTCCCCGCCCCGCCCCACCGCCTCGCTATTTCGGCTCGTCCGGCTACGACGCCGTGCCGGCGCTGACGGCCTGTTCGGCCCTTGGAACGGCCTATCCCGCACGCCTGACCGGACCCAAAGAAGAACCGTATTTTCCAACCGCCCTTCGCCTCCTGTCGCTTTGCGCAATCGAGAGATGGTACCCGGAATGTCTCGCCTGACCCTTCGCGCCTCGACCTCGCTCCTTCTTCTCGCCGCCCTCGTCCTCGCCCCGTCCGCGACCGCCGAGGAGCGCGCACCGAACGTCGATGAAAGCGCGCTTCGCTATTACGCCAATCACGATGCCCCCGAGCGCTTCCAGGCGGAACTGAAGCGGCTCCGGACGCTCTATCCCAACTGGCAGGTTCCGACCGATCTCTCCGAACCAGTCGGCGACCCGGAAACCGATCTCTGGGCACTTTTCGCCGCAGGCGATCTCGACGCCCTCGACCGGGAGATCGCGGCGCGCAAAGCCGCGACGGGCTACACGCCGTCACAGGATCTTGCAGCCAAGCTTCACCTGAAGCGCCAGCGCCAGGAGCTCATCGGCGCGTCCGACCGCAAGGCCTATGCGCGCGTGATCGAGGTCGCGACAGCCGAACCCCGCCTCGGCGGATGCGAGGATCTCGACGCCGCCTGGCGGATCGCGGAAGCGAAAGGCCGGACCGGGGCGATCGGGACCGCGATCGACGACTACAGGGCGCTGTTGACACGCTGCGAAACCGTCGAGGCGCGGCGCTCGACCCTTCAGATCGCGCTCGCGGCCTTCGGCGGACAGGCAGCCCCGCTTCTGTCCGAACCCGCGATCCAGTCGGACAGGACCGGCGCCTTCGACGACATCGCCCACGACGTCACCCGTTCCGAAATCGCGGCGCGGCTCGAAGGCGACGACGCCCTCGAACCGGACCCAGCCCGTCTCAAACGCTTCGCCGCGACCACGCTCGATACGGGCACAGCGAGCGACCTGCTTCTTCTCGGCTGGCTCGACCGCCAGCGGCTCGATCACGAAGGCGCGCTTCAAGCCTTCGAGCGTGCCGCAAGCCGGATCGCGACCGATACCGACGACGAAGAACAGGAGCGCCGGACGGCGGAGATCGAACTCGGCGCGATTCTCTCCCTCGTCTCTCTGGAACGGCCGGAAGAGGCGGTCGCCCGCGCCCGCAAGGCACGGGACCTGACGAACGAACTCGAAACCCTCTTCGTCGAGATCGAGGCGACACGGTTCGAAGGCGATCCCCCGCCGCGCCGCTCGGATGCGGACATCGCCGACTTCGCCGCCGCGACCGCGCGGCAGCGTTCGGCGCGCGGCGCGGAGGTTCTCGGCTGGTACGCCCACGGCTTCAAGCAGATGACGACGGCGCGCCAGTGGTTCGAGCAGTCGTTGCAAAACGGCGAAAGCGAGGGCGCGGCACGCGGTCTCATCCTCGCCACAGCCGCCTCCGGCGACATCACGGAAGCAAAACGGCTGCGCAGCGACTGGTCGGAGCGCTACGAGGCGCTGTCCGATATCGCCCTTGCCGAGGGCAAGGCGGCCGCGCCGAAACGCAAGGCCCCCGCCCGCGATCCGATCCTCGCCGCCTTCGAGGCCAAGCGCTTCAGCGAGTGCGCCAAAACCGCCAGCGCCCGTCGCTCGCTTTCGCCCGACCAGTCGCTCCTTCATGGCTGGTGCCTTCTGGAACTGAAGCGGCCGAGCGAGGCGCTACAAGCCTTCGGCAAGGCGCTTTCAGGCCCGACAAAGGTGCGCCGCGATGCCGAATACGGCCGTTCGCTCGCGCTTTTGGCCGCTGGCGATCCGAGAGGCGCGGGCGCTGCCGCCGATACCGGGCTGATGACCGAGGGACGTCGACAGGAAATCGGCCTCAACATCCTTGCCGATCAGGCGATCTCCGCCTTCGATCAGAAGCGTTATCGCGACGTCTTGCGCATTCTGGAAGAGCGCAGGCGCTTTGCCCCCGACAACCGGCGTCTCGCACTCCTGCGCGGCTGGTCCTACTGGCATCTCGGCCGCCGGGACGATGCCGAAGCCGTCTTCGAGCGCTCCGACCGGATGCTTTCAACCCGTGAAACCCGCGAGGCGCTGGCCGTCGTGCGCCAGGGGAGGTTCTGACCCATGCAGTGCTCATCAAAGCTCTCGACCCTGCGTCGCCTGTCGCTTATCGGCCTCTCCCTCTCCGCGATCGCGCTCGGTGGCTGTACCCGTTCAACCAGTGCCTACGACGTCCTCGCCTATGACGAGCCCGCACGGCGGGGCGTCACCAGCCAGAGCGTTTCCTGGCATCGACGCTGGGCCGAACTCCCGGCCGATGCGGGCCAGGTTCTCGACGTCATCGAGATGCAGCGCCCGAAAACCCTCACCCAGAGGATCGTCTTGAGAGGCGAGGGCGGCTTCAGACACGAGAACATGATCCGCCTCGAACGGGGCGGTAAGGACGGCACGGCCCCCGATCTCCTGCGCTCGCCGAGGCTCGACGAGATCGTCGCCGAGCTGTCCGCCTACGATCTGTCGCGAAGCTTCGTCATCGCCGACGAACCGGCGTCCAATGCCTATGGTCCGTTCGGCTATGCCTATGTCCGGGACGGTTCGGGAACCTGCGTCTATGCCTGGCAATGGCTCGATCTGCGCAATGTGGACGGCGCGTCCACGGGGATCGGCTTTCGCAAGCAGCCGATCAGCATCCGCGTCCATCTCTGCCAGAGCCGTCCGCTCGGTGCGATCGTCGCCGCGATCCGCAATCTCCGCCTCTTCCCGGCCTCAGGCGGCGAAGCCTTCGTGATGTCGCAAAGCGGCGGTTCGGGCGGCGATGCGCTTTCCATCGCGAACCGGACGATGGGCGTTTTGGGTAGAACGTCCGCCGCGTCAGCGCAGCCGGCAGCCTCGCGCCGGACCGTGGCTTCAGTGGCGTCGGAGCCACCGACGGCGCCTGCTAGAAAGCCGAAGGCAGCGCGGCCATCGCCCTCGACGACGAAGTCTAGCGGCGACGCCGAGACGGTGCGCTACCCTCGCATTCCGGCACCGGGCGAGACCAAACCTGCGAGCGCGGCTTCAAGCGCCAAGATCGCGTCGGGTTCATCAGATAAAGCGCCTGCGAGCGTTGCCAGAAAGACAGCACCCTCCGCAGTTGAGGCATTGAAGGACGCACCGCTCATCCCCTCCCCTGCCGGAATCTCGAAGGTCTCGAAGGGGGTCGGTTCGGCGCGATCGTGAGGGGATGCGAATTTGGGGAAAGCGGTTACGCGGCTTTCTCCAAAAGCCGCGTGCCGTCACTGCTGAAGCCTCAAGCCCAATTGCACGCGTTAACAGGCTGAAAGTCACTCCGCCGAGGATATGACGACCTGGTTCCGGCCGTTGCGCTTGGCTTCGTAAAGCGCGGCGTCCGCCAGCTTGAACAGCGTAGCCGCGTCCCGATCCTTCGTCCAGCGGGCGACGCCGCCGCTGAACGTGACGCTCATCTCGCCGGCCTCGTGCTTGATGTGGCTTTCGGAAAATCGCTCGCGAATACGCTCGATCACCACGTGCGCGTGGTCGACTTGCGTATCGAGCAGTAGAACGGCGAATTCTTCACCGCCATAGCGCGCGATCACGTCCGTGCGGCGAAGGCTGTTACGCAGGGTGCTGGCGAGCACCTGGATCACGTGATCGCCGAGCTGGTGGCCATAGGTGTCGTTCACCGACTTGAAATGATCGATGTCGACAAGGCAGAGCGAAAGCGGTGCGCCCGTGCGGCGCGAGCGCTCGATCTCCTTCTCTACCCGGTCTTTGAAGCGGGCATGGTTGAGAAGGCCAGTGAGCCCGTCGGACTCCATGAGCTGCCTGAGCGCCAGCGCCCTGATCGCGCGCATGCGGATGCGCTCGGCGAGAAGCACGGGCGAGATGGGCTTGGCGATAAAATCGTCGCCGCCGATCGCCCGCGCGTGGAACTGAACCTCCTGGTCGCGTTCCCCCGAAAGGAATACGATGGGCGTTGCGAGCATCGAGCGCGACTGGCGGATCATCGAGGCGACCTCGATGCCGTTCGCCGTCGGCATCTGCATGTCCATGAGTATGATGTCGGGCGGCGCGGCGTCGATCGCCTCGATCACGGTCTCCACCTCCGAGACGATGCGGCAGACCATGCCCCGGGCACGGATCGCCTCGGCATAGACCTCCGAAGCAATCTCGTCGTCATCGACGATCATCACGGAAAAATGCGCTTCGCTGCCGGTCGTGCGCTCGCAATCGACCAGCCAGGCGCTGAGCTCGACCGGGTTGATCGCGGAGGCGACCGCCATCTGGACGCCGGCGCGCGCGGCCGCGAGACGCGGCTCGAAGCGGTGCGGCAGGTTGTACATCATCACATTGGACCCGGCCGAATGGGCCTTGGCGCGCGCGAAGTCCGCGTCATGACCGGCGTTGATCAGGACCGCAAGCACCTGCTCGTTCGAGGGCACGAAGTCTTCCTCGCATGCCGTATAGCCGACCGCCTCCACGAGGCCCGCGGTGCGGGTGAAATCCTCCGCGTCGCCGGTCACAACCTTCACGATCGGACGGGACCCGGTCATCGCTTCGTCCAATTCGGGACTTGCGGCAGGATCGCCATGGTCGGTCTCCGTCTTCGATACTGGGTGCGGCATGCTCACTCCGGCTTGGGAACTCCTGATCAGGCTCCGGCTCTTACGACATCCGCTTTAAGAAGCGAACAGAGTTCGCAGAGCTCCCGCGCCACGACATCCGGCGGCGAGCGCTGCAGGATCGCGTCTTCCACATTCGCCGCCTGCCGCGCGATGTCGTGATAACCGAAGAGACCTGCCGAGCCAGCAAGGCTATGGGCGATCCGCCGGATGGCCTCGCATTCGGATGGGCTTGGCTCATGCTTCTCGCAAAGGCTGGCGAGATCGCCATACTGTTCGCTCGTCCGGGCACGGAATTTGTCGCCGAGAACGGCCATTCGCGCTGCGAGCGCGGCCTGTGCTTGCGGGTCGCTCATCCCAGCGTCTCCGTGAATTCGATGCCGATCTCGAGACCCTTCTGCCAGCGGAGAACCGCAGGTTTGCGGAAATCGGACCCGAGGAGCCGCAATTCGAGCGTCGAGGGCACGGCCACCCAGCTGTCGAGACGCAGCCGAGCGCCCGACCCCGACTGGTCGCGCACATTGCACATGATGGTCAGATGGTGGGTTCCGTGGACGATCTGGCCGCGCTTCATGATGCGCCTGCGACGTTCCCGGCGGCGCTCCTCCGTGCTCCTGACGATCGGGGCGGGCCGGCGACCGGCCGCACCGACGCGCCAGGACGCCCCATCCGCAGGCGTTTCGTCCCGCCCATCATCCTCCAAGGATCGATCGTCCTCTTTGATCCGCTTTTCGGGGAAGATGCCTTCCAAAAGCGCCTCGCGCGTGGCCGCCTCGGCCGGATAGGTGAGAACGCGAATCTCGGGTCGCGCTTCGACGAGAATGCCGTCGAAACGCGAACTGAGGCAGAGAGCGTTTTCCAGCCGCTGGACGGCAAGCGCGATGCTGTCCGGCGTCGGCATCGCGTCGAGCAGCACCATGAAGTCCTGCCCGTCCCAGTGACCGACGAGATCCGTCGACCGGGCGACGCGCTTCAAGGTGCAGGCGAATTCGTGGGCGACACGTTCAGCGCGCACATGGCCGATCTCGGCCCTGATCTCCTCGAATTGGGCGATGCGGATGCCCATCACAGCGAACTGGCGGCGGCGGCGATCGGCGAGGAGCTCGCGCAGGCGATTGTCCATGAAGGCGCGATGGAAAAGACCCGTCAGCTCGTCGACATCCTGGGCAGGGGCAGCCGACGCGCTTTGCTTTACAGCCAAGGCGTTCGCCCGCGCCTTGGTCACTACGCGGCGGATGCTGCCGCACAATTCGTCGATGCTGAACTGACGCTTGGAGACGTAATCGGCGAAGCCGCTGCGGAAGGCCTTGACCACCGTCTTTTCGCAACCGGCACCCGAAATCAGGATGACCGGCGGAACGTTGGCGTGCTCCTTGGTCAGGGCGAGATGAAGATTGAGACCGTTGTCGCCGCCGAGATTGTAGTCGATCACGACGCAATCGAGAGAGCCGGCCCTGATCGCGCGTTCGAGTTCGGCCGCGTTCTGGAGGCGCGTTCCTACCATATCCGGTCGCAGGTCGATGAGATTGGTCGCCTGTTCCAGGAAAAGCGGATCGTCGTCCACCAGCCCGACGCGGATCGGAACATCGGAAATCATGTCCATGCTGGGCCTCTTCGCTATCACGTTTGTGTGACATCAAAACGCTCACAAGTAAAACCACAGTTAAATTCCTGAAATTTCTTTCTATTCTTCCATCTCGCCGGAGCGAGGGGTACGAAGCCTGGATTGATCGGGCCTGTCGCAACTTTGGGCTTCGGCCGCAAAAGCCCCGTTCGGTCCGAAATCTTCAAACTTCATAAACTTTTTGTAGCCCGAAGATCTGCGCGACGAGATCGTTCTGGCTGTGATCGGTCCACTCGCCGGTGAAGCCAAAGCCTTTTCGCAGCCAAAGCATCGCCTCGAACCCCTTGATGGTTCGCCGGGCCGTGTTGTACGAGCGAAAGCCGCCGATCCTCGGCATGGCCTTCTTCACCCGGAAATGGTCGCTCTCGATGCCTTGCTGGAGATGTTTCGTGATGTGGTGAACCGGATCCGGCGTCAGGAGCCGATCCTCGACGGCAGACCGGATCGCGCCGGGGAATGTGCCGGCGCCATCGGTACCGATTGTCTTCGGCTACAGAAGTGGTTCGTCCTTCACAATCTTGCGAAAGAAACGCTTGGCGGCGTCGGCATCACGTTTCGCGGTCAACAGGAAATCAACCGCGTTCCCGTGCTTGTCGATGGCCCGATACAGATAGCGCCACTGGCCGCGGATCTTCACACAGGTTTCGTCGATCCGGATCGAGCTGCAATGGGGCTTACGGAACCGGCGCAGCCGCTTTCCGATCAACGGCGCGTAGGTCAGGATCCAGCGATTGATCGTGGAGTGGTCGACCGCGAAGCCCCGCTCGGCGAACATTTCCTCCAGATCCCGGTCGCTCAGCGGATAGCGCAGGTACCAGGTCACCGCCTGAACGATCAGCCAAGCCTCGAACTGCCGCCCCTTGAAGTCGTCCTTCGACGCCCGCTTCAGCTTCTCGGCGATCGTGTTCAGGATCATGGCGAGGCTCTCCATCGATTAGAGCGCGAAAATCAATGAACACCATCAGAAGACGGTTAAGCGGAAAGGTTTGCGACAGGGCCATTTTTTCACTGTTTTCTCCAGCAAGAGCCCGGTAGATGCATTCGACAGCAATGGTCGATGTGCTAGCCTGTGACGAAGTCCGCCGAGCGGTCGCCATTCCGATTGAAGGCTCGGATTGCATCCATGAAACTTGACCGTATCGACATCAAGATTCTGCACGAATTGCAGAAGAACGGTCGCGTCACCAATGTCGAACTTGCCAAACTGGTCAATCTCTCGGCCAGTCCCTGCCTCATGCGCGTGAAGAAGCTGCAGGCGGAGGGCTATATTTCCGGCTACTCGGCGCAGATCAATGTCGCCAAACTGGGCGCGACCCTCACCGTCTTCACCGAGGTCACGCTGAAGAACCATCAGCAGATCGATTTCGCCCGATTTCTGGCCGCCGTCGACAAGGTGGAAGAAGTGGTCGAGTGCCATCTCGTCTCGGGTGGCTACGACTATCTTCTCAAAGTTGTCGCCGCGGGGATCAGCGAATATCAGGAGATCATGGAACGCCTGTCGAGCCTGGATATCGGCATCGACAAATATTTCAGCTTCGTCGTTCTGAAGTCGCCGATCGTGCGCGCCCATCTGCCCCTCAGGACGCTGTTCCCGCTCTGACGGAGCTGAGGTCGTGCCAGGTCCTGTGGCCCTCCCTGGGCAAGGGCCGGATGCGCTCCGTTAAAAAGAAATCCGTCTGATCGCGTCGCGATACGGATTTTCAAAGCCGCTCAAGCGCCGCGCGGGCTTTGATACGGAGCCCAACTGAATCAGTCCGAGACCGTATAAGTCCCGTCCAATCGAGCGTTCGGGCCATTCTGCCGAAATTTCCTCGTTAAACGGCATTTCCTGCTCGAAGATCGCCGAAATCGGTCATCCGTCCGGTCCGTTCGGTCCTACGGTCGTCGCATCGCTTCAACAGGCTTCAAGGCCGACGAAAAGGGTCCTCCCGCATGACCGGTTTCCGCCCGAAATACATCACCTTCGACTGCCACGGCACTCTGATCCATTTCCAGATGGCGGAAGCGGCGCGCGATCTATATGGCAGCGAGCTCACCGAGCCGCAGATGCAGGCCTTCATCGCCGATTTCTCCGCCTATCGGCTCGATGAGGTGATGAAGGACTGGCAGCCCTATGCGGACGTGGTTCACAACGCGCTCGAGCGGACCTGCAAGCGCAATGGCGTCGCCTTCAAACCCGAGAACGCGCAAAACATCTATGAGCGCGTCCCGAGCTGGGGGCCCCATCCCGACGTACCGGAGGGTCTTGCCAAGGTCGCCAAGGAAATCCCGCTCGTCACGCTTACCAATTCGATGGACGCGCAGATCCACGACAATGTGGCCAAGCTCGGCGCGCCGTTCCACGCCGTCTACACGGCCGAGCAGGCGGGCGCCTACAAGCCGCACTTCAAGGCCTTCGAATATATGTTCGATATGCTGAACTGCGGCCCGGAGGATATCCTTCACGTCTCCTCCTCCTTCCGCTACGATCTGATGTCCGCCCATGATCTCGGCATCAAGAACAAGGTGTGGGTCAATCGCGGCCACGAGCCGGCCAATCCCTATTACGGCTATACCGAGATCCCCGACATCCGGCATCTGCCGGGCGTCGTCGGTCTCTGAGACCGGCGGCACAAGATCGTTCGGCCGCCGCGTTCCACGCGCCGATAGGGAGCCGCTTCTTGCGTGTCGAAAACCAGGCCGGCTGCTATGGAAAGTCCGGGAGGCCGATCGGCCTCTCGTCTTTCGGCGAATCTCATGTCGAAGCCGCCATGAGCGCCCTTGCCACATCGCCCGGCATCCTCGAGATCGATGCGCTGGGGGCGCTCCTCGGGCGCCATTACGGCCTGTCGGGAGAGATCGAAATCCTCTCCTCGGAGGTCGAGCAGACGGCCAAAATTCGGCTGTCCACCGGCGAGCGGCTGATCCTCAAGACCGCCAGTGAGAAACCGGCGGTCGAGAGCTTCCGCTTCCAGTCCGCCGCGCTCATCGCTCTCGAAGGTTCAAAGGGCTTCGTTGCGCCGACGATCCTGCGGACCCTCGATGGCGCCGCGATGTTCGAGGACGCCGGCGTTTCTGGCTATCTGCAGACCCTTGTTGAGGGCGTGCCTCTTCACCGTGAAGCCTGGTCGTCCGACCTTCTTGATCGCTGCGGCCGGGCGCTCGCCCATCTGGATCGCGCGCTGGCGGTTCATGATGATCTGCCGGGCGCCCGCCGTCCGGTCCTGTGGCATATCGGCTGCTGGCCCCGCCTGATCGAACTGGAGCGCCATCTGCCGGAGGGAGGCGTGAGGCAGGCCGTCGCTCGGGCGATGAGGGACTATCGCCGCCGCGTCGAACCGGCTCTCGGCGACGTTCCGTGGCAGGTCACCCACAATGATCCAAGCCCCTTCAACACGCTCACGGCAGGGGAGAGAGTCGCCTTCATCGATTTCGGCGATGGCGGCTTCGGACCGAGAATCCAGGACCTTGCCATCGCGGCGAGCCATCAGGTCGCCAACCCCGCCAGTCCGCTCGGCGGCGCGGAGCATCTGATCGCGGGTTATGGCTCCATCCTGCCGCTTTCCAAGCTGGAAACCACGCTCCTGGTCGGGCTGATGAAGGCCCGCCAGAGCGCGCTGATCCTGATCAATCACTGGCGAGCGAGCCTCTTTCCCGGCGAGACCGCCTACATCATGAAGAATGTCGCCCGCGCCGAGACCGGTCTCGCCATTCTCGACAGGCTGAGCCCGGGCGAAGGGGAGTCGGCCGTTCACGCAGCTCTTGCCGCAAGCTCGCGATGATGCCCGGAGCGCGACTTCGCCCGCCCGCTGGATGGCGCGTCACAAGGCGCCCGCGCAGGCTCTTTTCCTCCCCATCGAACAGGGTAAATCCGCCATGGCCGAAGACCTCATGCCCAATCGCTACAGGCCCGGCGAGGCCAGCCTGCCAAAGCGAGAGGCGGATCTGATCGCTCGCCGCGATCACGTGCTCGGTTCCTCCTACCGCTTGCAATATCGACGCCCCGTCCATTTCGTGCGCGGCGAAGGCATGTGGCTCTACGACCCCGATGGCAAAGCCACTCTCGACTTCTACAACAACGTTCCCTCCCTTGGTCACTGCCACCCGGAGGTCACCGCTGCCATGGCCGAGCAGGCCGGGCGGCTCAGCGCCAATACGCGCTATCTCGAACCGCGCCTCGTCGATTATGCCGAGCGCCTCATCGCCACCTTCCCGAGCGCGCTCGACCGGGTTGTCTTCACCTGCACGGGCAGCGAGTCGAACGATCTCGCGCTGCGCATTGCCCGGCTGGTGAGCGGCGCGGACGGGGTGATCGTCTCCTCCTATGCCTATCACGGCACGAGCGCGGCCGCCGCGGCGGTGTCGCCCAATCTCGGCGATGCGGTGAAGCTCAGTCCCTCGGTGCGCATGGTCGAGCTGCCGGGCCCGGCGGGGATCCCGGAGCGGGACGCCGCCGCCTTCTTCGAGGCCGAGGTCCGGGCCGCCATTCGCGACCTCGACCGGCGGGGCATCGGCGTCGCGGCGCTTCTGATCGACAGCATCTTTTCCAGCGATGGCGTCTGGCTGGACCCGCCCGGCTTCATCGCCGGCGCGGTCGAGGCCGTGCGCGAGGCGGGCGGGCTCTTCATCGCCGATGAAGTCCAGCCAGGCTTTGGGCGCACCGGCACCCACATGTGGGGCTTCGAGCGCCACGATGTGGTGCCGGATCTCGCAACGCTCGGAAAGCCGATGGGCAACGGCTATCCGATCGGCGCCGTGGTCGGACGCCGGGCGCATATGGACCGGTTCGGCGCGACGGCGCGCTATTCGAACACCTTTGCCGGCAATACCGTCGGCATCGCGACGGCCGACGCCGTGCTCACCATTCTTCAGCGCGACGGGATCATGGAGAATGCCCGTGTCATGGGCGAGCGCCTCGCATCCGGCCTCGATGTCCTTGCCGGCCAGTCGGACGTCATCCGCGCGGTGCGCCATGCCGGTCTGTTCTTCGGCATCGACATCGGGCGGGACGCAATGTCGCCCAGCCAGCGCCGGGCGATGGCGCTCGATCTGGTCAATCTGATGCGCGACGACGGCGTCCTGATCAGCACGTGCGGCGCCAATGAGGATACGCTGAAGGTTCGCCCGCCGCTGGTCTGCGAGGCCGCGCATGCGGACCGGTTTCTGGACGCGCTCGGTATCGCCTTGGCGCGGCTCGCGCCATGAGGCAGGGGCAAGGGGCAGGGGCAGGGAACCGCGCGCCATGCCGGCCCGCTCTGGGCACGGTGATCGCTCTTGAGGCAGAAAGCGCTTTCAGCCGCCTCTATGCGTGCTTCACGCCCGTCGCTTCCTCGAAGCAGCTCCGCTCAGACTGGTCTGGCGGGACTTGCGAAAGCACTCTGGCCGACCAGTGGAAAATGCCGATTTGGCCACGGCATGCAGAAGCTTCTGCTGCACGCTCCGCACTATTCAGCGCGATCGGTGGCGCCAAACGCGCAACACTCATGTCGAAATGATGACGGTCCCAAAGGAATTCCCGATCGACGACAAGTCAGCTCCGACCCGAAAACTAGCATAGCCTGCCCGATTTTGCATCATCTGCCTCACCATTGTGATGATTTATTAGACTGCACTGAGAGGACGCGCAAACCATGACGCCGCAATACCAGACGGACAAGGCAAGAGAGCCGGCGCTTTCGGTTCGCGGTCTCACAATCGACCTGCCCAAGGACATGGAACGGCGTCACGCCGTGGAGGACATTTCCTTCGATCTTCAGGACGGACAGATCCTGTGCATCGTCGGCGAATCCGGGTCGGGCAAGTCGGTCACCGCCAACACGATCATGGGTCTCCTGCCATCCTCGATCCGCGTCTCGGCCGGTGCAATTTATCTCAGCGGCACGGAGGGGGGCGAGATGGTCGGCGCCGCACCCGCCACCTTGCGCAATCTGCGCGGCCGTGTGGTCTCGATGATCTTCCAAGACCCGCTCTCGGCACTCAATCCACTGATGACAGTGGGCGAGCAGATCACCGAAGTGCTCACGGCTCACGGGGTGGGCACGCGCGAATGGCAGCGGGCGAGGGTCATCGAGCTCCTGACGGAAGTAAACCTCCCCGATCCCCAGCTCATGTATCACCAGTATCCGTTTCGCCTGTCAGGCGGACAGCGCCAGCGCGTCATGATCGCGATGGCGCTCGCGCTGGAGCCCAAGATCCTGATCGCCGACGAGCCGACGACGGCGCTCGACGTGACGACCCAGGCGCAGATCCTGCACCTGATCCGCGACATCCAGCGCCGCAAGGGCATGAGCGTCATGTTCATAACCCACGATTTCGGCGTCGTGGCCGAGATCGCCGACAGCGTCGTGGTGATGGAAAAGGGCCGCATCGTCGAGACGGGGAGCGCCAAAACGGTGCTCAAGACCCCCTCCCATCCCTACACCAAGCGTCTGATCGCCGCCGTTCCGGCGCTGACCGGCGAGAACCGTGCAATGGCGCCACATGCGACGGCGGAGCCGATCATCCGCGTCGAGGGGCTTGGCAAGACCTACCGTATTGGCAGCGCCCTGTTCGGCGGAGAGCACCTCGTCAAGGCGGTGCAGGACGTCTCCTTCGAGATCGCACCGGGCCGCACGCTCGGCATCGTCGGCGAGAGCGGTTCGGGCAAGTCCTCCCTCGGCCGCCTTCTGGTCAAGCTTCAGGACGGCAATAGCGGGCGCATCCTGTTCGAGGGCCGCGACATCGCGCCGCTTTCGGACGCCGAATTCCGCCCGATCCGCCCGAAGATCCAGATGATCTTCCAGGATCCGTTCGCCTCGCTCAACCCGCGCTCGACGATCGGGCGCATCCTCACGGTCGGCCCCGTCGCCCATGGCATGGCCTATGGCGAGGCGCGCAAGGAGGCGCAGGCGCTTCTGTCCCATGTGGGCCTCGATGCCGGTGCCTTCGAGCGCTATCCGCACGAGTTCTCCGGCGGCCAGCGCCAGCGCATCGGCATCGCGCGGGCCTTGATGTTCAAGCCAAAGCTTCTCGTCGCCGACGAGGCGGTGTCGGCGCTCGACGTGTCGATCCAGGCGCAGATCCTCGAACTTCTGGATCAGATCCAGCGCGAGACCGGCGTCTCGATGATCTTCATCACCCACGATCTGCGCGTCGCCAGCCAGATCTGCGACGAGATCGCCGTGATGCAGAAGGGTCGGATCGTCGAACAGGGACCGCCCTCGCAAATCTTCCTCGATCCGCGCTCGGCCTACACGCGCGAACTCGTCGACGCCATTCCCGGCCGGATGCCGGCGGAGGCGCAGCTATCGACCGTGAACTGATCAGGCCACCCAGACCCCTCAGCCCCGCAACCTCAACTGGAATGGAACGACGACATGACGGACAAGACCACCCCGAAATCCGGCCTTTCGCGCCGTAGTGCCCTGCGCCTGATGGCGGCCAGCGGCCTTGCAACCTTTGTCGCGCCCCATTTCCTCGGCGGCGTGGCCTTCGCCCAAGCCGGCAAGGAGCCGAAGGGCCGCGTCGTCGTCGGCATGTCCCAGGAGCCGACCGTCTTCAATCCGCTGATGGTCCACAACGAGGTGGACGACGCGGTCCATTTCTCGGTCTTCGACGCGCTGTTCCGCATCGATCCGGATGGTGTGATCCAGCCCAATCTCGCGGCCGAAGTGCCGAGCGTCGAGAATGGGGGAATTTCCGAGGACGGCCTGAACTGGCGGGTGCGCCTGCGCGACGACGTCAAATGGCATGACGGCAAGCCCTTTACGGCCGAAGACGTCAAATACACGCTGGAGCTGATCGTCGATCCGAAGTTCCTCTCCTGGCGCACCGGCGGACATTCGCTGGTTCGTGATCTGACGGTTGTTTCGCCGACGGAGATCACCTGGCGCATGGAGAGCGAGTTCGCGCCCTATCTCGCCTTCCTCGCCGAGACCTTCATGGTGCCCAAGCACATTCTGGGCGAGGCGGAAGACCCGAATACGGCCCCCTTCAACCAGTCGCCCATCGGCACCGGTGCCTTCAAATGGAGCAACCGCGTGCCGGGCGACCGGGTCGAGCTCGTCGCCAATGATGACTATTTCGGCGAAGGGCCGTTCATCGAGGAGCTCATCTTCAAATACATCCCCGACATGACGGTGCTCTACACCCAGTTCCAGAGCGGCGACGTGGATCTGGTGGATCAGTCCTACATCACCCCCGATCACTATGCCGAAGCCAAGGACCTTCCCGATCGCACGGTCACCCTGGAGCCCGGCTCGTCGATCGAGGGAATCTTCTTCAATCTGGAGCGGCCGCAATTCAAGGATCCGGCCGTGCGCAAGGCGCTCTATGCCGCGCTCGACCGCCAGTCGATCATCGATGGCATCTATTACGGCGTCGGCACCATCACCGAAACCTTCATGCCGCCGCTGTCATACTATTACGATCCGGATCTGCCGAAGCAGGAATTCAGTCTGGACGAGGCGCGCAAGATTCTCGACGATGCCGGCTGGGTACCGGGATCGGACGGCATCCGTGCCAAGGACGGAGTGCGCCTCGCCTTCGCCAACTCCACCACCTCCGGCAATCATCTGCGCGAGCAGGTGCAGCAATATATGCAGCAGGTCTATCGCGAGATCGGCGTGGAGATGACGATCTCCAACCTGCCGCCGGCGGTCATGTGGGGCGACTTCTGGACGAAGTCCCAGTTTGATACGGCCATGTCCGGCGTCACCTTCCTCATCGCCTCCGACCCGGACGTCACCAACCGCTTCGCTTCGACCTCCAGCGCCGCCAAGGGCGGGCAGGGATCGAATACGATGCAGTATTCGAATGCGCGGGTCGACGAACTTCTGAAGGAAGGACGCGGCACGTTCGGTCAGGAAGAGCGCAAGAAGATCTATACGGAGGTTCAGGAGATCATCCGCGAGGATCTGCCTTTCCTGCCGATCTTTGCCTACACGGTCGTGATGGGGCGCAAATCCGGGCTTGAAGGCTTCAAGTTCAATCCCAATACACGCACGCCCTCCTGGCATGCCGCCGCCTGGTCCTGGAAGGACTGATCGGGGCCTTTCCCGCTCCCTCCGCCCTTTCCCAGGGGCGGAGGGTCTTTCAAGGATCGCTGTCACGAAGGGTGCATGTCCCAATGCCAGGCTTCCTCATCAAACGGCTTCTGCAGAGCCTCGTCTTGCTCCTGATCGTATCGGTCATCGGCTTCGTCGTGCTCAATCTGCTGCCGGGCGGGCCGCTCGCGCAGTTCGGCCTCGATTCCAGCATCACCCAGAACGATCTTGACCGGCTGAGAGAACAGCTCGGACTGAACCGCCCGCTTTATGTCCAATATCTCGACTGGGCATGGCGGCTTCTTCAGGGCGATTGGGGTCATTCCTTCCGCGACGGCGCTCCCGTGCTCGAGGTCATCGCCCGGCACCTGTGGGCGACCTTTCTGCTCATGGGCTCGTCAACCATCATCGCCGTATCCATCGGCGCCTGGATCGGCATCCGCAGCGCCACCCATCGCGGGTCCACCTTCGACTACGCCGCGACGGTCGGGGCGATGATCGCCCTGTCGATCCCAACCTTCTGGTTCGGTCTCGTCGGCATCTATGTGTTTTCGCTGAAACTCGGCTGGCTGCCGGCGGGAAATATGTACACGATCGGCGACGAGACGGTGCTGGATTATCTGCACCATCTCATCCTGCCGAGCATCGTGCTGGCGCTGGTCCATGTCGCGATCTGGAGCCGCTATATGCGCTCGGCGACGCTGGACGTGATGAACCAGGATTTCGTCAAGACGGCGCGCGCCAAGGGCCTGTCAGAGCGCCGCATCCTGATGAAGCATGTGGTCGGCAACGCGCTTCTGCCGATGGTGACGCTCGCCGGCATCCAGTTGCCGAGCGTTCTGACGGGTGCCCTCGTCACCGAGACGGTCTTCACCTGGCCCGGCATGGGGCGCCTCTTCCTCGATAGTCTGGGTTACAGCGACTATCCGGTGGTGATGGGCCTTTTGATGTTCTCGGCGATCCTGGTCATCGCGAGCAACCTCATTGCCGATATCGCCGTCGCCCTCATCGATCCTCGTATCCGATTGGCCTGATCCATGACATCCATCGCCCGAGAGAGGGAGCCAACCGCCGTGACAAGCGCCACCCTGTCCCAACCCATCCGCGAACGCTGGTGGCGGAGCCGCACGACCCGCCGTTTCATCACCAACAAGCTCGCCATGTTCGGTCTGGGCATGATCGTTCTTCTGGTGCTGGCCTGCATCCTGGCGCCCCATCTCCTGCCTTACGGGTCGCTCGACATCGATCTCCGCGCGCGCTTCGCGCCGCCCTTCACCGGCTACCACTTCTTCGGCACCGACCCGCTCGGCCGGGACATTGCCGCCCGGCTCTTCGAGGCTGGACGCATCTCGCTCGCCGTCGGCTTTTCCGCCATGCTGCTGTCGACCATCATCGGCACCCTGGTGGGCGTCGTCGCCGGCTATCGCGGCGACTGGATCGGCAGCGTCCTGATGCGGACCGTCGACGGCTTCCTGTCCTTTCCCTCGATCTTCCTGGTTCTGGCGCTTGCGGCCGCCCTTCAGCCGAGCGCCATGATGATCACCATCGTCATCGCCGCCACCAGCTGGATGGAAGTGGCGCGCATCGTCGATGCCGAGGTCCGCTCCTTGCGTGAGCGCGAATTCGTCCAGGCAGGGCGGATGCTGGGTCTGAGCGGTGCCCACATCATGTTCCGGGAGATCCTGCCCAACGCGCTTGGCCCGATCATTGTCGCGGCCACGCTGACGGTCGCGCGCGCCATTTTGATGGAGGCCTATATCAGCTTCCTCGGCTATGGCATCCAGCCGCCGCTGCCCTCCTGGGGCAATATGCTGAACGGCGCCCAGCAATATCTCGGCAGTGCCCCCTGGCTCGCCATCATTCCAGGCGCGGCCATCACCATCGCCGTTGCCAGCTTCAACTTCATCGGCGACGGCCTGCGCGACGCCTTCGACGTGCGAAGCGACGGCCATTGATATCGCCGCGGCGCCGTTGCCTGTGACCGGCGCCAGTGATCGGCGCCGCCGCAGTTCGTCCTCCCAAAGCACCCCGCCTTCGCGGCTTGAATGATCCGAAAGACCTGTCTCCATGCCCATCGTCGTGAACCCTGTCCAGGACAGCGCCGAATTTCCCGCAAAAGTCGATGTGGTCGTCATCGGCGCCGGTATCGTCGGCACCTCCACCGCCTATGAACTGGCGCGCAAGGGCGTCTCTGTCGCACTCGTCGAAAAGGGGATCGTGGCGGGCGAGCAGTCGGGCCGCAACTGGGGCTGGGTGCGCCAGCAGAACCGCGATTTCCACGAGCTTCCGCTCGCCATGCACAGCCTGAAGCGCTGGGGCGAGATCGACAGCGAGATCGGCGCCGATCTCGGCTTTCGCCGCATCGGCTGCCTCTACGCCTCCAAGGATG
Source organism: Fulvimarina fulva (assembly GCF_039652615.1). NCBI lineage: Bacteria > Pseudomonadati > Pseudomonadota > Alphaproteobacteria > Hyphomicrobiales > Aurantimonadaceae > Fulvimarina > Fulvimarina fulva. Next base: position 50,875 of record NZ_JBDJAC010000006.1, on the reverse strand, counting down.
CGGACGAACTGGCACGCTGGGATGCCTGGAGCCGGAAGGCCCGTGAAATGGGCTTTTACAACGAGACACTGACGGCGGCCGAGACACAGGAGCGCATGAAGGGAAGCACCACGAAGTGGGTCGGCGCGATCTGGTCGCCGACCGACGGATGCGCAGAGCCCGGCATGGCCGCGCCCGCCATCGCGGCCGGGGCGAAGGCGCTCGGTGCTTCCATTCATCAGAACTGCGCCGTGCGCGGGCTCGACATCGCCAATGGCGCGGTCAAGGGCGTGTGGACCGAACGCGGCCTGATCAAGGCCGAGGCGGCCGTTCTTGCGGGCGGGGCCTGGAGCTCGCGCTTCCTTCGCCGCCATGGCATCGATCTGCCGGTCGCCAATGTGGAGGGAACAGCCCTGCGCACGTCCGCCGCCCCGAACGTCGTCGAGGCCGGCTGCGTGACGGGCGCCGGATATGCGCTGAGACGGCGCCTCGACGGCAGCTACACGATCGCGGTCCCTGGGCACGGTGTCGTCAACCTCGCGCCGCAGGGCATCCTCTATGCCACCAAATTCCGCGAGATGATGCGCGCGAAGATCGGCAAGAAGCTGAAATACCGGCTGAATGGCCGGTTCTTCAACGGCCCCGACGCGCTCGGCGGCTGGGACTTCGACAAGATTTCGCCCTTCGAGAAGATCCGCATCATGGACCCGGCCCCCCAGAAGGATCTGGTCAAGGAGGCGATCGACAGCCTCGTTGCCGATTTCCCGGTCTTCAAGGGCATTGAAGTCGCCGCATCCTGGGCCGGCCTCATCGACACCTCGCCCGACCTCGTGCCCGTCATCGCCAATCCCGACGCCGTTCGCGGCCTGACGGTCGCCACGGGTTTTTCCGGCCATGGCTTTGCCCTCGGGCCCGGCGCCGGGCGGCTGGCGAGCGAGATGGCGATGAACGAAACGCCGTTCGTCGAGATTAATCCGTTCCGGCTCAGCCGCTTCTTCGATGGTTCGGCCATCAAGCGCCCGGAAATGATGTGACGACGAGGGGCATGGGCGGGGCGTGCTATACCAGCGGACCTGTGAAAGCATCGCTTTCGAAGGTCCGCCGGCAGCCCGGGGGGCGTATGAGCCCCGCGTCGGGCGAATGAATTGACCCCGGGGAGGCAATTCATTCGCCCGGCGGTAACAGAGGGAGCGGGAGCGCCTTTCTCCCCCGGAGCGGCGCCGTTTGAGCCGTCACGGAAGGAGTGCTATCCGATGGGTCGTCATAGCCTGGAAACCGGCGACGAATGAACCACCCTATCGAGAGCATGCGAGACATTCAGCGGCGGGGGAGCGGGTCTGATCGGACCGACGCGCAACGGCCGAACAGGCCGCTTTCGCGAGTGGGCCATCGTGCCAGTCCCGTTTGAAGGGTCGGTCAGGCTACGGAGGATTGATGAAGATGCAGGACGCCGTGCGGCTCAAATCCTTCGAGCTCTTCGCAAGGGATATCGGCAGCGTCGATATCAGCCTGCTTCACGCCCTGTCGATCAGCGTCGGCTGGCCGCACCGTCCAAAGGACTGGGAATTCCTTCTCAGCGTCGGGGAGGGGATCGTCGCCGTCGACGGGATCGGGCGCGTCTTCGGCAGTGCCATGTGGTTTCCCCATGGGGACGATTTCGCCACGATCGGTCTCGTCATCACCACGCCGCGCACGCAAGCGCAAGGCAATGGCCGCTGGCTCATGGATCAGGTTCTCGCCCGCTGCGCGGGACGCGATCTTGCTCTCAATTCCACTCGTGCGGCCTATATCCTCTACCACTCCCTCGGCTTCGCCACCGAGGGACAGGTCCATATGCATCAGGGCGTGATGCCGCCCGTGACGGCGGCGCGTCTGGTGCTGAAGGGTGAAATCGAGGCCCTGACCCCAGACGCGCTCGCGGACATCGCCGCGCTCGACCATGCGGCCTTCGAGGCCGACCGCATGGCCCATCTGAAGGGCCTGGCCGAGACCGCCTCGATCCGAGTGCTTCGGCGCGGCGGCGCGATCGTCGGCTATTCCATGTGCCGCCCCTTTGGCCGCGGCCATGTCATCGGTCCGATCGTCGCTTCGAGCGACAATGACGCCATCCATCTCGCGGCTGTCCATCTGGATGGGCTCGGCGGGCAGTTCGTGCGCGTCGATACAAGGTCCGATGGGCCTTTCGGCGATTTTCTGCGTCGCAACGGCCTCACGGTCGCCGAGACCGTCACCACCATGTCGAAGGGCCGCCGCATCCTCATCGAGCGGCCGGGCGAGCCGATCGTCTTCGGTCTCGCCGGCCACGCTTTGGGCTGAGTTTGCCCCGAAGGAAGCGGCCTGTTGCAGGCCGCTCCGCTCTCGTCAGCCGACCATCTCCGCGCGCACGTCAGGGTCTTCCAGCGTCTGGTCGAGCGTCATCTTCGTGCGCTCGATGATCCCGTCGATATCGGCGTCGGTCGCGCAGAGCGGCGGTGCGTAGCCGAGGACGCCGGTGGGGAAGGCCCTGACGACGAGGCCGTTGTCCCAGGCCCGGTCGAAGACGCGCTTGGCCGGCTCGGCGCTGGCGGGAAGGGGGGTCTTCTTCGCCTTGTCCGTCACGAGTTCCAAAGCGGCGAGCATCCCCCGGCCGCGCACCTCGCCGACCAACGGATGATCGGCGAGCGAATGAAGACCCGCCATCAGCCGTTCGCCGGCGCGGCGGCCGTTTTCGAGAAGGCCGTTTTCGTAAAGTTCGAGGCAGGCGAGCCCGACGGCCGCGCTGACGGGATGGGCGGAATAAGTGTAGCCATGGCCGACGGCCGTCAGCCCTGCCCCATCGGCGATCGCATCATAGATCCTGTCCGACAGGAGGACCGCGCCCATCGGGCAATAGCCGGAGGTCAAACCCTTGGCGACGGTCATCAGATCGGGAACGATGCCTTCGTCCTCACAGGCAAAGAGCGGCCCGGTGCGCCCGAAGCCGGTGATCACCTCGTCGGCGACGAAGAGGATATCGAGCTCGCGGCAGGTCTCACGCATCGCTTTCACCCAGCCATCCGGCGGCACGAGCACCCCGCCCGAGCCCTGGATCGGCTCCACATAGAAGGCGGCGACGCGCTCGGGTCCGATCTCCTCTACCTTTGCCCGCAAGGCCGCGACGGAGGCCTCGATGATCGCCTGCGGTTCGGTGCCGACCGGATTGCGGTAGCCGTAGTGCGAGGGAATCTTGTGCTGCCAGTCGAAGGGCAGGCCAAAACCGGCATGGAAGGCCGGCAGGGCCGTGAGCCCGGCGCCGACGGTCGACGAGCCGTGATAGCCGTTCATGACGGAGATGAACTGGTCCTTCTCCGGCTTTCCGATGGCATGGGAGTAATAGCGGATGAAGCGGACGGTGGAATCCACCGCGTCCGACCCGCCCAGTGTGAAATAGACATGGTTGAGGGCGCCTGGCGCGCGGTCGGCGAGCTTGGAGGCGAGGCGGATCGCCGGCTCCGAGCCGAGGCCGAAATAGCCCGTGGCATAGGGCAGCTCGCGAAGCTGTCGTGTCGCAGCCTCCACGATCGTCTCCTGGCCATAGCCGGCATTGACGCACCATAGTCCGGCAAATCCATCGATCAGCTCATGTCCGCCGGCCTCCTTGACCCGCGCACCCTTACCGGAGGCGAGAACCCGCACGCCGGTCTTTTCATGCCCCCGATAGGAAGCGACGGGATGAACGAGATGGGCGCGGTCGAGCTCGACCAGCGAATTCATCAACATGGAGAGATTCCTCGAGGTGGCATGGCCCGTGCCTGCCAGGATCGGCCGGTGAGCGAGGCGGGGCGCCCTGTCGGCGCCCCGCAGACAGCGGATCGAAACTCAGGCGCTCTGGCGCAAGCCGCCCATGTGGAAGGTCTTTACCTCCAGATATTCCTCGATGCCGAGATGGGAGCCCTCGCGGCCGAGGCCGGACTGCTTGACCCCGCCGAAGGGGGCGACCTCGGTGGAGATCAGGCCGGTGTTGAGGCCGACCATGCCGAATTCCAGCGCCTCGCCGACGCGCCAGGCGCGCGACAGGCTTTCGGTGAAGAAATAGGCGGCAAGGCCGAAGGGCGTGCCGTTGGCGATCGTGATCGCTTCCTCTTCAGTCTCGAAGCGAAAGAGCGGGGCGACGGGGCCGAAGGTCTCCTCCGAGGCGAGTTGCATCTCGGTCGTCGCGCCGCCGATCACCACGGGCCGCGCATATTGCCCACCCTCCGGCATATGGCCGCTCTCGGCGAGGATGCGTCCGCCCTTGGCCTTGGCGTCGGCGATGTGCCGCTCGATCTTCTCGATCGCGGCCGCGTTGATCATCGGGCCGATCGCGACGCCTTCCTCGGTGCCCGGCCCGACCTTCATCTCCTTCACCTTGGCGCTCAGGCGCTCGGCGAAGGCGTCATAGATGCCGGACTGAACGAGGATCCGGTTGGCGCAGACGCAGGTCTGGCCGCCATTGCGGAACTTGGAGATGAGAACGCCCTCGACGGCGAGATCGAGATCGGCGTCGTCGAAGACGATGAAGGGCGCATTGCCGCCAAGCTCCAGGCTGAGCCGCTTGATCGAGTCCGCCGCGCCGCGCATCAGCAGCGCTCCGACCCGCGTCGAGCCGGTGAAGGAGATCTTGCGGACCGTCTCGCTCTCCATGAAAGCCTTGCCGATGCCCGTCGGCATGCCGGTGACGATATTGACGACGCCCGCCGGAATGCCCGCTCTTTCCGCCAACACGCCGAGAGCGAGCGCCGAAAAGGGCGTGAACTCGGACGGCTTGATGACGACGGTGCATCCGGCGGCAAGCGCCGGCGCGACCTTTCGCGTGATCATCGCATTGGGGAAGTTCCACGGCGTGATGATGCCGCAGACGCCCACCGCCTCTTTCAGGACGAGGATGCGCCGGTCGGGCGTCGGTGAGGGGATGGTCGATCCGCCGATGCGCCGGGCCTCTTCGGCAAACCATTTGACGAAACTCGCGCCATAGGCGATCTCGCCGCGCGCTTCAGTGAGCGGCTTGCCCTGTTCGGCGGTGAGGATCTGGGCGAGATCTTCGGCGTGCTCGATCATCAGAGAATGCCACGCCTCGATCAGACGGGCGCGCTCGGCATGGGTCTTGCGCTTCCAGGGCCCGAAGGCGCGCTCGGCCGCCTCGATCGCGGCCCTGGTCTCCGCCTCGCCCATGTCGGGCACGATGCCGAGGATGCCTTGGCTCGCCGGATCGAAAACGTCGAGCGTTGCCGCCGAGCCGGCATCCTGCCAACGCCCGTCGATCAGACCTTGAAAGCGCAGGAGATCGGTATCGTTCAATTGCATGGGTTTCTTCTCTTCATGGGAGCGGCTGAAAGGACTGGTGCGCGACGCGCAACGTCAGCCCAGGGCATCCAGAACGGCGTCGGCGATCTGGTCGGTCTTGTCTTTTCCGGGCACGGTGCCGAGGCCTCGCGCGGTCGTCATCTCCACCGCCCGCATTACGTCGGCGGCAGCCTCGCCGGCGCCAAGATGCTCCAGCATCATCGCGCCCGACCAGATCGCCGCGATCGGATTGGCGATGCCGAGATGGGCGATGTCCGGCGCTGAGCCGTGGACGGGCTCGAACATCGAAGGCGCCGTCCGGTCCGGGTTGATATTGGCGGAGGCGGCGAAGCCAAGGCCCCCCTGGATCGCGGCGCCGAGGTCGGTCAGGATGTCGCCGAAGAGGTTGGAGGCGACGACGACGTCGAGGGTTTCGGGTGCCATGACCATGCGCGCCGCCATAGCGTCGATGTGATAGGGCGTAACCTCGACATCCGGATAGTCGGCCGCGATCAGCTTGGTCATCTCGTCCCAGAACACCATCGTGTGCTTCTGGGCGTTGGATTTCGTCACCGAGGCGAGCTTGCCGCGCCGCTTGCGCGCCTGCTCGAAGGCAAAGCGCAGGATGCGCTCGACGCCGACCCGCGTGAAGATCGCCGTTTCCACCGCCACCTCCTCGGGCGTGCCGACATGGACCCTCCCGCCGGCGCCGGAATATTCCCCTTCGGTGTTTTCGCGAATGCAGAGAATGTCGAACTCTTCCCGGCGCAAGGGGCCTTCGACGCGCGGCAACAAACGGTGCGGGCGGATATTGGCATATTGTCGGAAGGCCTTGCGGATCGGCAGGAGAAGTCCGTGGAGGGAAACGGAATCGGGCACCTTCGCCGGCCAACCGACCGCGCCGAGGAACACGGCGTCGAAACCGCGCAGCGTCTCGATCCCGTCCGCCGGCATCATCGCGCCGGTCTCGTGGTAGAATTCACAGGACCAGGGAAAACGCGTGGCGTCGAGCGCGATGGCGCGCCGGGACGCGGCCCGCTCCAGAATGGGCCAGGCGGCGTCGATGACGGCCGGGCCGATGCCGTCGCCGGGGACGAGCGCGATGCGATAGGTCTTCATCGGTTCCTCAAAGATGGAAGGAGGCGGCGTGGATGGCTCGGGAGCCGGATGCCCGCCGGCTGTCGATCATTCGGAGACCGTGACGTAAATCTTGCGGACCGTCTCGATCGTGCGCCAGATCCCGACGAAGCCGGGCTTCATGACGAAGCTGTCGCCGGTGCGAAACGTGTAGGTTTCGCCGTCCTTTTCCTCGATCTCGATGTGACCGGCGAGGAGGTGGCAGAATTCGAAGGTCGTGCCCTTGATCGAATGGGTTTCGCCGGGCGTTGCTTCCCAGACGCCGGTCTTGACCATCTCGCCCTTCGAGGCGTCCTGCGCCCAGGTCTTGAAGGTCGGTGAGCCGGTGATCAGGCGCTCCGGCAGCGGCTGGCCGGGTTTCGGCTCGAAGGTCGGATTGGGGTCGATCGGAACGATCAGCGACATGGATTCAGTCTCCGGGTGTGTCGGGTTTGTCTTGTCAGTAGCCGCGCGCCGGATCGACCAGGCCGACCATGGGCTGGCCGGCCTGATGACGGCGAATATTGTCGATGACGGCTTGGGCGGCTGTCCCCGCTTGGGTCACGCTCGCCACATGCGGCGTGATCACCACTTTGGGGTGGGACCAGAGCGGATGGCCGGCGGGCAGCGGCTCGGGATCGGTCACGTCGAGCATCGCCGCCGACAGATGGCCCGAATCGAGCGCGGCGAGAAGCGCGGCCGTGTCGAGCTGCGGCCCGCGCCCGGTGTGAACCAGCGCCGCCCCTTGCGGAAGCTTGGCGAAGAGCTCGGCATTGAGGAAGCCGCGCGTTTCGTCCGTCAAAGGCAGGAGGCAGACGAGAATATCCGTCCACGCCAGGAAGTCGGCGAGCTGATTTGTGCCGTGAAACCCCTCAACGCCCTCGATCGCGCGCGGCGAACGGCTCCAGCCGGCGAGCGGAAAACCGAAGGGCATGAGGCGCGCCATCGCCGCCTGTGCGAGAATGCCCTGGCCGAGAAAACCCACGCGCCGCTCACTGGCCTGCCGGGCGGGCAGCGCCCGCCAGACCTTTTCGGCCTGCTGCCTTCCATAAGCCGGCATATCGCGATGGAGGGCGAGCACCGCGAGCGTCACATATTCCTGCATCATGCGGATGATGCCGTCCTCGACCATCCGCACAACGGCGACATCGGACGGCAGGCCCGCCTTGCCGAACTGATCGACGCCCGCGCCGATCGAGAAGACCACCTGCAGATTGCGATAGCGGGCGAGATCGGCCGGAATGGTCCAGGTGATGAGATAGCGGACCTCGTCCGGCTCGACGGTCGCCGGATCGTCCGCGAAGACGACATCGGGCAGATCGCGCGCGAAAGCCTTCCGGAAGACGGCGGCGCGTTCGGCGCTGGAGTTGAACAGGAAGACGGGGCGGGCGGTCATGCCTGGCACCTTTCTGCAAGAGCGAGGATCATCGACAGGCAGGCGTTGAGTTCGCCCCGCGTGATGAATTCGTCGGGGCGATGGGCTCTGGCGATATCGCCCGGGCCGCAGATGATGGCGTCATAGCCCGCCGCCTGGAAAAGCCCCGCCTCGGTGCCGTAGCTCACGGCCGCGCACGGCGTCTGGCCGGACAACTCGCCCATCAGCGCCGCCAGCGCACTGTCCGGGGAAAGCGCGAGGGCCGGATAGGCGGCCAGCTCCTGCCAGCCGGTGCCGAAGCCCTCCGCCTCGAGCGCCGTCAGCCGGGTCCGGATCGGCTCCAGAAGCGCGCGCGGGTCGGCGCCGGCGATCGCCCGCAATTCGATCTCGGCGCTGCAGCGCTCGGGGATCACATTGACCGCCCGCCCGCCAGCAACGATGCCGACCTGCAGCGTCGATGAAGGCGGGGTGAAACGCGGATCGAACGGCCCTCTCGCCAGATCCTTGCCGAGGGCGACCGCATCGGCCAGCACGCCGACCATGGCATGAATGGCGTTGAGCCCCTGATCGGGGCGCGAGGAGTGGCCGGAGCGGCCGGTCACGTCGAGCCGGACCGATGCCTTGCCTTTGTGGGCGAGGACCGGCTGAAGCCCGCTCGGCTCGCCGACGATCACCCCGAGCGGTCTGGCGCAGAGCTCCGGCAGTTCGGCGATCATATGGGGCACGCCGCGACAGCCCGCCTCCTCGTCATAGGAAAAGGCGAGATGGATCGGACGTTTCAGCGGACGGGCCGCAAGGGTGGGCAGCGCGGCGAGCGCGGCGGCGAGAAACCCCTTCATATCCGTGGTGCCGCGCCCATAGAGCCGCTCGCCCTCGGCGCGCAGCGTGAACGGATCGGCGCTCCACCCCGCCTCGTCGGCGGGCACGACGTCGCTATGGCCGGACAGGACATAGCCCGGCACGTCGGCGGGGCCGATGGTCGCGAAGAAATTGGCGCGATCGCCCTCCGGGCCGGGCAGCACATGGACCTCAGCCCCATGGGACCGGCAATAGTCGGCGATCCAGCCGGTGATCGGCCCGTTCGGGGTGCCGACGACGGACGGAAAGGCGACCAGCCTCGCCAGAATTTCCTCCACCATCGCGCATCTCCTTAGGGACCTTGGTTGGGACCTTGCGCTGAAGGTAGCGAAACGTCAGGGCCGTTCGTGCCGTAAATCCGGGAACTTCGGAAGATGATGCCGAAATGCCCCCGGCCTGCGGTAGAACCTTTGGCCTCTCCCGGATCACCCTATGACATGAAAGATCGAGGACGCGCCTCTGCCCGCGAAGGGCCGGCGGGTTCCGTCCCTCAGCGACCGGGAGAACGGCTTGGCGGCCGGGCTCTCGACATCCTTGGCGAAATGCAAAAAGAAAAGTGCGCACGCATCATGGACACCGCAGCCATTCGGGACGTCAAAAACGCAGCGGACGAGGTGGCGATGGTGCCGTTTTCCGATCGTCACCTGCCGGGCGCCCATAAGCTCTCCATGGCACTTTCCTGGCCCTACCGGGTCGAGGATTGGGCCTTTGCCCTCAAGCTCGGCGAGGGCCTCGCGCTCGAACAGAATGGCGAAGTGGTCGGCACCGCAGCCTGGTTCCCCTATGGAGAGGACGGCGCGACGATCGGCATGATCATCGTGTCGAGCGCGCTGCAGGGGCGCGGCTATGGCGCCAGGCTGATGGACGCGCTCCTTTCGGCGGCGGGTTCGCGGACGCTTCTCCTGAACGCAACGGCGGAGGGCAAGGCCCTTTATCTCAGGCGCGGCTTTACGCCCGTCGGCACGATCCACCAGCATCACGGCATTCTTCCGGGGCGGGTGGACGCGCCGCCCGCCGATGTCGTGCGCCCCATGGCCGCGTCGGACTTCGACGCCATCCTCAAGCTCGACCGTGAGGCGACCGGCTTCGAGCGCCGCCCGCTTCTTGAACAGCTTCTGGCGGTCGGCGAAGCCGACGTCCTCCTGCAAGACGGCGAGGTCGCGGGTTACGCCATCTCCCGCGTCTGGGGGCGTGGCCATGTGGTCGGCCCCGTCGTCGCGCCCGGCGCCGACGAGGCCCGGCCTCTGATCGCGGCCGCCCTGTCCCGGCTCGAAGGCCGCTTCGTGCGGATCGACACCGACGTGGAGACGGGCCTGTCGCCATGGCTGGAGAGCGTCGGCCTGCCGATGGTCAGCGATGCGCTGGTGATGGTTCGCGGCACGCTGCACAAGACCGGCCCCGCCCGGCTTTTCGCCCTCTCCAACCAGTCGCTGAACTAGGAGTCTCCAATGTCCGCGAAATCGCAGCTGGACACCCTCCCGACTCCGGCTCTCATTCTCGACACCGAGCGGCTCGACCGCAATCTCGCCCGCCTTTCCAGCCGCATGGCCGGCTTCGGGGTGACGCTTCGCCCCCATATGAAGACTGTGAAATCGATCGACGCCGCCCGCCACGTCTTTCCCGACGGGCCGGGGCCGATCACCGTTTCGACCATGGCCGAGGCAGAGTATTTCGCCGGGCATGGCTATCGCGACATGACCTATGCGGTCGGCCTCGCGCCGCACACGGCCGAACGGGCCATGCGTCTTCGCAAGGATGGCGTCGACATCAAGCTTCTCCTCGATACGGTCGAGCAGGCGCAAATCCTCGGCAAGGCGGGTCAGGCGGCGGGCGTGACGCCGTCGGCCTTCATCGAGATCGACTGCGACGGCCATCGCGGCGGCCTGCGGATCGACGACCCGAAACTGATCGCGGTCGCGGCGGCGTTGAAGGAAGGCGGCGTTCAGCTCGCGGGCGTCCTCACCCATGCGGGCGAATCCTACGGCCTCAACACGCCGGACGCACTGGAAGCGTCGGCGGAAAACGAGCGGGCCGTCGCCGTCGAGGCCGCCACGCGGCTGCGCGCGGCAGGTCATGAATGCCCGATTGTCAGCGTCGGCTCCACACCGACCGCCCATTTCGCCAGGTCTCTCGACGGCGTCACGGAGATGCGCGCCGGCGTCTACATGCTCTTCGACCTCGTGATGCACGGCGTCGGCGTCTGCTCCACCGACGATCTCGCTCTGTCGGTCCTTGCCACCGTCATCGGCAAGCGGCCGGAAAAGGGCTGGATCATGATCGACGCCGGCTGGATGGCCCTGTCGCGCGATCGGGGCACGGCGGCGCAGCGCGTCGATCAGGGCTACGGCCTCGTCACGGACATCGCGGGCAAGATCTATCCCGATCTCCTCGTCGCCCAGGCCAGCCAGGAACACGGCACGCTCGCCATCCGCTCCGGCTCTTCGGCAGAGCTGCCCGACCTGCCCGTCGGCGCCAGGGTCCGCATCCTGCCGAACCATGCCTGCGCCACCGGCGCCCAGCATGAGAGCTACCATGTGGTCCGCGGCACCGACGCCACGGTGACGGCCGAATGGCCGCGCATCCGCGGCTGGTGAGACCCAAACTCGATGAGACTGACTCATCGAGTTTTGGTCAAGCCCGCGTGGCGCTTGAACGGTTCAGGATGCGGATGGGTCACCATTCCCTTGCATCCTGAAATGAACTTCCTTTCCCCACCCCCACCGGACATTCGCGATGAAACTCACATCCTATTGGCTGGACACCTCGAAGCCCTTTTCGGGCGCGGCCATGGGGCCGCTCGAGGAGACCTATGACGTCGCGGTGATCGGCGGCGGCCTGACGGGATCCTCGGCCGCGCTGACGCTCGCCAGGAAGGGTGCCCGCGTCGTCCTTCTCGAAGCCGAGACGATCGGCAACGCCGCCTCGGGCCGCAATGGCGGCATGTGCAACAACGGCTTTGCCCAGGATTACGGCGTCATGTCCGAGCGTCTCGGGCGCGAAGCCGCCGACACGCTCTATCGGGCCTTCGACCTCGGCGTCGACACGGTGGAACGACTGATCAAGGAAGAGGGCATCGACTGCAATTTCGCCCGGGTCGGCAAGCTGAAGCTGGCGGCCAAGCCCGAGCATTACGACAAGCTCGCCCGGGCTCAGGAGCTGCTGGCCGCCCATGTGGATCCCGATACCGAAATGGTCACGCGGGCCGATCTTCCGGGCGAAGTCGGGTCCGAGCGCTATTATGGCGGCCTGATCTATCGCAAGAGCGCCACGATCCATATCGGCCGTTTCGTGCGCGGCCTCGCCGAGGCCGCCGCGCGCCACGGCGCCGCGATTTTCGAGCACACGCCCATGACCGGCCTGAAGCGCGCGCCGGGCGGCGGTCACATCGTTCAGACCCCGCGCGGTGAGACGCGCGTGCGCCAGGTGCTTCTGGCGAGCGGCATCTCCCACACCGGCCGCCCGCTCTCCTGGGTGCGCCGGCGCATCGTGCCGGTGGGCGCCTTTCTGATCGTCACCGAGCCGCTGCCGGTCGAAATGCTGGACAGGATGGTGCCGCGCCGGCGCAACTGCGTCGATACAAAGAACCTCGTCAACTATTTCCGCACGACGCCCGACAACCGGCTTCTCTTCGGCGGCCGGGCGCGCTTTGCCGTCTCCAATCCAGCCTCCGACCAGAAGAGCGGCGCCATCCTGCGCGCCTCGCTGAACGAGGTCTTCCCCGAATTGCGCGACGCCCGCATCGATTACTGCTGGGGCGGCATGGTCGACATGACGCGGGACCGCCTGCCACGGGCCGGCGAGCGCGACGGCATCTATTATTCCATGGGCTACAGCGGCCACGGCACCCAGATGTCGACGCTCATGGGCACGATCATGGCCGACGTCATGGACGGGCAGGCCGAGGCGAACCCCTGGAAGAACTTCGACTGGCCCGCCATTCCCGGCCATTTCGGCAAGCCCTGGTTCCTGCCCGTGGTCGGCGCCTATTACCGCATCAAGGATCGCCTGCAATGACCGACCCCATCCAGCATCTGAAAGAAGCCGGCCATCTCGATCGGTTCTTCATCGACGGGGGCTGGCGCGCGCCGAAAGGCCGCGAAAAAGCCCCGGTCGTCGATCCGGCGACGGAAGCGGTCGTGGCACAAGTGCCCCTCGGCAACGCAGCCGATGTCGACGATGCGGTGCTGACGGCAAGGCGCGCCTTTCCGGCTTGGTCCGGGACGCCCGCCCAGGAACGCGCGGCCTGTCTCGGCCGCATCCATGCGCTGATCCTCGAACGGCTCGACCTGATCGCCCATGCGCTGATGGCCGAGATGGGCGCGCCCCTCACCTATGCCCGCCAGACCCAGGTGCCGCTCGCGGCCGAACATATCCGCGTCGCGCGCGACAATCTCGCCGGTTTTCCCTTCGTGTCGAAGCGCGGCACGACCGCGATCATGAAGGAGCCGATCGGCGTCTGCGCGCTGATCACGCCCTGGAACTGGCCGCTCTACCAGATCACCGCCAAGGTCGGCCCGGCGCTGGCAGCCGGCTGCACGGTGGTCCTCAAGCCGAGCGAGCTTTCCCCCTTGAGCGCGCTTCTCTTCGCCGAGATCGTCGAGGAGGCCGGCTGCCCGCCGGGCGTCTTCAACCTCGTCAACGGCTCCGGCCCTGTCGTCGGCGAGGCGCTGGCCGCCCATGACGATGTGGACATGGTCTCCATCACCGGCTCGACCCGGGCGGGTGTCCTCGTCGCGCAAGCCGCCGCCCCGACGGTCAAGCGCGTTGCGCAAGAGCTCGGCGGCAAGTCGCCCAACATCGTCCTGCCCGACGCCGATCTTGACCGCTGCGTGCCGCTCGGCGTAGCCGCCGCCATGCGCAATCTCGGCCAGTCCTGCAGTGCGCCGACGCGCATGCTCGTGCCACGCGCCCGGCTCGCCGCGGTCGAGGCGCTGGCTCGGACGGCGGTTGCGGAGTTTGTGGTCGGCGCGCCGACCGACGAGGCGACGACCCACGGCGCCATCGCCAACCGGGCGCAATATGAGCGCGTCCAGACCATGATCGAAAAGGGCCTCGCCGAGGGCGCCAGCCTCGTCATCGGCGGCCCGGGCCGTCCCAACGGGCTGACGGCGGGCTTCTTCGCCCGGCCGACGGTCTTCTCCGATGTCCGCAGCGACATGGCGATCGCAAGGGAAGAGATCTTCGGGCCCGTGCTCGCTATCCTGCCCTATGACACGGTGGAGGAGGCGATCGCGATCGCCAATGACACGGTCTACGGTCTCGGCGCCCATGTGCATGGCACGGATATGGACGAGGTGCGCCGCGTCGCTTCGCAGATCCGCGCCGGCCAGGTCCATCTCAACGCCCCGGCCTGGGACCCGCAGGCGCCCTTCGGCGGTTACAAGCGCTCCGGCAACGGGCGCGAATACGGGCCCGAGGGCATGGAGGAATATCTCGAAACCAAGGCCGTCCTCGGCTTCTATTCCAGCCCTGCCTGAAGAGAACCGTCCGATGGACACGTTCATATCGGAAGAAGAGACCCGACGGCTCATCTCGAACGAGGCGGCCTTTGCGCGAGTGGCGGAAGCCCTGATCGCCGCGTCCTCCAGCAATGCTCAGGTCTTTCCTGCCGTCATCGCCAGAGCCTCCGAACCGCAGAACTTGCTCTCGCTGAAATCCGGCTCAACGGCGGACCTCGCTGGTCTCAAGGTCGGCTCGTTTTGGCGTGTCGCAACTTCGATCCTGAGACAGGAAAGCCCCGACTTTGCGGGGATTTTCAGGCTTCGTTAACCTTTTGAAGCCCGAAGATTTGCGCGACGAGATCGTTCTGGCTGTGAACGGTCCACTCGCCCGCGAAGCCGAAGCCCTTCTTCAGCCATAGCATCGCCTCGAACTCCTTGATCGTTCGCCGGGCTGTGTTGAAAGATCGGAAGCCCCCGATCCGCGTCATAGCCTTCTTCACCCGGAAATGGTCGCTCTCGATCCCTTGCTGGAGGTGCTTGGTAACGGAGTGGACCGGATGGGGCGGAAGCAATCCGTCCTCGAACTGCCGGCCTTTGAAGTCGTCCGTCGACTGCCGCTTCAGCTCCTCGGCGACCGTGTTCAGGATCACGGCAAGGCTCTCCAGCAGTGAGCGCTCGAAAATTGACGAACACGGTCACCGAACCGTTAAGCCGCGAAAGTTTGCGACAGGGCCTCTTTTGCGACCGAAGCCCAAAGTTGCGACAGGCCTGGCCAAGTCTCCCCCGCTGACCGCTTGTTCGGGCATTTCTCCAACGATGTCATGAGTTGAGGGTTGCCGGCCTTGTCGGGTTCGGGTCGTGATTTCGCGTTGGTTCAAAGTCGCGAACCGATCCACGCGACACCCATACACGCTTGACATGGCGGCTCTATCGAGCCTTTATTCCCTATCGGGAATAAGAGAGCAATTGAGGAGGACCCCATGACAGCTCAGGCACGCGCAGAACTTCGTCCCGACACCGAAAAGGTCGTCACGCATGAACGCCTGATCGGCAAAGCCTCGCGATGGCGCAGACATGGAGAGCCGACCCTCGCGCGTTCCGGCCCCGGTATCGACGACGGCGTCTACGGCCCCGGCTCGCTCGCATGGGAGGTGCTGCTGCACCCGGCCACCATCGTCTTCCAGTCGGCGGCCCAGTTCATTCTGCAGCTGAGCTACAAGCCGGTGTTCGCCGGCGTTCGGGACAATGATCCCATTTCGAAAAAGGCGCGGGCGGGGACGCTGACCATGTTTGACGTCTTCGATCGCGGCCAGCGCAATTCCGGTATTCATGCCCCGATGTGGCTGGGCGACATGGACACGGCGAAGCGCGTGTCGGGTCACCTCATCCGCATTCACGAGAAGGTTCAGGGCGACGTCATCGACGTGGGGACGCCAGAACTCGGCGGCTACGCGGCGAACTCGCCGCGCGACTCGATGTGGGCGGCGCTGACCGAGATGCACACCATGTTGTGGGTCTACGAACGGCTCGGGTTCCACGGCTTCAAGCTACCGAAGCGCCTTCCGGACCATCTTCGCGACGCATATATGCGCGAGGTCAAGGCGTATTGCCGTCTCTTCCCCCATAAGGAAGAAGACCTGCCCGGTTCGATGGCAGAGCTGCGCGCTCTCTACGAGCGCGATGCCAAGCTGTTCGGCCTGACCAAGACCATCGCGACCATCCCGGCGACCGGCCAGAATTTTCTGGAGCTGTGGCACGACTCGGTAAAGAAGAACTATCATCCCTCGCAATTTCGGGTGCAGATCCAGCTCTTCTTCCAGGAAAAGCTGCTGAAGCTTCCGGCCTTGGCTGCGGTGTCCAGCAAGACCCGTCGCAATTCGGGCATTTCGCCTGCCAAGGAGAAGCGCATCCTTTTCGCCAAGACGCTGATGATGCCGATCATCTGGCTCGTGCAGCAAGGTCCGATCGAGCGCTATTTCATGCGCATGATGTGGGGGCCGGATTCGGTGAAGCTGATCCAGAACGCGCGCAAGCTCCATGCCGAGGCCAAGAAGCACGCTTCCGCAAAGGCTTTTGGCTGAGAGCGATCGGACCGAACTTGCGCAGGAGCGGCGCTCATATGGGCCGCCCCATGGTCTGCGACACTCGATTGTCTTCGCTCTCTCGGCGAAGACCGAAAGCAGAGAAGAAATTGATCCAAACTGGTTGTAGTCGAAATAGGGCGAGGATCTGCGCTTTGAGGTAAAAATTCCGCTTTTTCCAACGCAGATAGTGTTTCAGGAAAGCAATTTGTCTGGTTAATTTCTCGTCCTGCCGACTGACGATGCCTCCTCCTGAGAGCGATATGACGTCCAATCGTATCAACAGTCTCGGATTTCGAGCGCCCTGCATCAATGCGGCTGACAACATCGACCTTCGTCCAACGATCAGGACAAAATGCTGTATTGCATTGATTTGCAATGAAGTTCGAACTTCAAACTGTCTTTGCTCAAGAGCCTGTCCCCAAGTTCGTGGGTTGGTCCGCATTGCAGTTTGCTACTAACGATGCACCTGCCTTCCTCTCGGCAGAACAAAAACTCCCGTCCATCACTTTCGATCTGTGCCCATAAGATATTCTTCAATCATCTGCCTATGACTGTCTGATATACACGTAACCTGATCTCCAAGCGTCGAGCGACACCGTGACCATCAGCCGAAAACTATCGATCCTCATCGCGACATCCATCATTCTCACGATCATCGCGATGTTCCTTCAGCTCCATTCGCTGAACCGAACGATCTGGAACGATCGGCAACATCTGATTGTCGCGCAGGTCGAGAGCGCAGTTTCAATTATCGCTGGCTACAAGGCGGCCGTGGATGCTGGCGAATTGACGGTTTCGCAGGCGCAAGAACAGGCCAAGCAGACGCTGCGCTACGTCCGTTTCGCCGGCAATGACTATCTCACGGTCTTCAGCAAGGACGGCCAGCTTCTCATGCATCCGACTCTCGAAGGGGACGGAAAATCCACCTTCGGGACACTCGACTCCAATGGCACGGATTACACGAGGGACTTTGTCGACAAGGCCTATGACGGCGGTGGTTTCACCTCGTTCTTGCGCCCGCGTCTCGGAAGCGAGGCGGATTCGGAGAAACTGAATTACTCAGCGCTTTTCGCCCCCTGGGACTGGACGGTTTCCGCCGGGTTGTACTTCGACGACCTCGACGACCAGTTCTGGACCGAGGTCTATCAGACGCTTGCCTGGATCGCAGTCTTGCTGATCGCGCTCGTCGCCATCGCCTGGCCGCTCGCGCGGTCCATCTCACAGCCGATCAACCGGATGACGGCGGCCATGCGTCACCTCGCCGATGGCGATCAGTCCGTGGAAGTACCAGCCCAGGGCCGCAAGGACGAGATCGGAGCAATGGCGGCAGCGGTTCAGGTCTTCAAGGAACAGGCGATCGAGCGGAAGCGGCTGGAGCATGAAGCCGAGGCCTCCCGCGCTTCCCAGAGTGAGATGAAGCAGCGTCAGGCTGATTTGGAACACGCCAAGGCCGAAGACCTCCGTGCCTTCATGGGCGTGGTCGATGCGAGCTTCGATCGACTGTCCTCGGGGGATCTGACCGTCCGAATGACCGCAACCGTTGCGACGGAATTCGAGCCGATCAAGGCGAAGTTCAACGCCTCGGTGGAAGAACTCGAACAGGCGATCGGTCAGGTCGTCGGCACCATCGGAACGATCCGCACCGGCCTCGTCGAAATCACAGACGCCTCCAACGATCTCTCCCGGCGCACCGAGCAGCAGGCGGCGAGCCTGGAAGAGACCGTGGCAGCGCTCGGCGAAGTGACGACCGGCGTCAATCAGACAGCCGAAGGCGCTGCCGAGGCTCAGAAAGTGGCAACCTCAGCGCGTCAAAAGGCCACGAATGGCGGCGAGGTCGTCGCTTATGCAGTCTCTGCCATGGGGGAGATCGAGAAGTCGTCCCGCCAGATCAATCAGATCATCTCGGTGATCGACGAGATCGCATTTCAGACCAACCTTCTGGCACTCAATGCCGGGGTCGAGGCGGCCCGAGCCGGCGAGGCGGGCAAGGGCTTTGCGGTCGTCGCACAGGAGGTCCGGGGTCTGGCCCAGCGTTCGGCCGAGGCGGCGAAGGAAATCAAGGCATTGATTTCGACTTCTGCCGAGCACGTCGGGCGCGGCGTCGAACTGGTCACGGAGTCGGGGCGCTCTCTGGAGGAAATCGTCGCCGAGGTGACGGCAATGGCCGATATCGTCAGCAAGATCGCCGGCTCGGCCCGCGAGCAGGCGACGAGTTTGCGCGAGGTGTCGGGAGCGGCCGACCAGATGGACAAGGTTACCCAGCAGAACGCCGCGATGGTCGAAGAATCGACGGCTGCGGCGCAAAGCCTGCAGTCAGAGACCGACGGCCTTGCCGAGACGGTCACCCGCTTCAAGACCAGCCAGGTGGCGAGGACCGCGACGGCCAGCACGGCGCCGCGAACCGTGGACCGCCCAACGCCAAAAGCACAGGCCGCTGCGAGACCCGTGCCGCAAATCCGCACCACTGGCGCCGGAAGCGCCGCCCGCGCCCCCGCGCCGTCCGAAGACAGCTGGGAAGAGTTCTGATCCAGGCCCGGGGCTCGCAGCTCCAGGATTGGAGCTGCGAGCCCCGGCAACTATTGGCGGTGATCGCGGATATGGGGGCTGCACCAGAGAACGGTGCGTATGGATGGGGAATACGCACAACCACGTTCCATGGGAAACCAATTCAGAGGGGGCAAACGACAGCGGGAGAGCCGATTTCGTGGATCGGCTCTCCCGCTGTCGTTTCTTCTTGCGCATCGGATCAATCGAAAATCGGAGACAGTTTTCGATCCGATACTCTTGTTCTCGTTGAGCTCGACGTGCCCCGCTCACCGCATCTGGAGGATGATCGGATCGCTGCTGGCAGGATCGGTATCCTCGCGAAGCTTCTGAACGTCCTCGACCGTGACCGCGCCGCCGTCATTGCCCCAGCTGCTGCGCACGTATGTGAGAACGTCGGCGATCTCTTGGTCGCTCAGCTGATTGCGATAGGGCGGCATGCGGTAGGAATCGGGAATGCCGTTGCTCACCACACGGGCCGATCCATTCAGCGTCACGTTGACTTGGGATTGATGGAACTCGGCAAGCGATGCGCTCGATCCGGCGAGCGGGGGAATCCACTGGTTCTGCCCCTTGCCATCGACGCCATGACAGAAGCCGCATTTCTCCAGATAGACCTCCGCGCCCGGTTTTCCACTCTGGCTGGCCGCAGCTGCCGTCAGGATCGCGCTGGGCTGATACGTCCATGCAGCCTCTTTCCCGTCTGCCTTTCCGGGCAGCGACTTCAGGTAATGGGCCATGGCCTTCAAGTCGTCCTCGCTGAGAAATTGTGTCGAGTTGTTGTAGGCATCGGCCATCGAGCCGAAGACGACGGCATGCTGGTTGCGACCGTCCTTGAGGAAGGCGAAGATATCGTCCTCGCTCCAGCGGCCGAGACCCGTATTGTGATCCTGGCGCAGGCTCGGTGCATACCATCCATCGAGGAGAGCGCCCGATAGGAATTGCGGATCGCTCTCGTCGAAGCCCTTTTCGTTGAAGACCAGGCCGCGCGGCGTATGGCAGGTGCCACAATGGCCCGCGCCCTGAACGAGATAGGCGCCACGGTTCCATTGCTCGTCTTCTTCGGACTTGGCGACATAGGTCCCGCCGTCGGTGAAGACGAGGTTCCAGAATGCCAGCGGCCACCGCATGTCGAGCGGCCATTCGATCGTGCTGTCCTTGTTCGGCTTGTCGCTTGCCTCAACGGCCGTCGTGAAGAAGGCATAGAGCGCCTCCACGTCGCCATCCGTCATCTTTTTGTAGGACGGATAGGGCATCGCCGGGTAGAGGCGGCGACCACCCGGCGCTACACCGTGACGAACGGCCCGGTCGAAATCGGCGAGCGTGTAGGCGCCGATCCCATGCTCGGCATTCGGCGTGATGTTGGTGGCGAAGATCGAGCCCAGCGGCGTGCCCATTTCAAGACCACCGGAGAAGGGCACTTCACCAGGAAAGCTGTGACAGGCCACACAGTCGGCCTGGCGGGCCACATATTCACCTCGCGCAACCAGCTCGTCGGCCGAAACCTCCGTGACCTGCTGGCCATCGAAGGGCGAAGCTGGAAGCCGGGTTGCAAACCAGATCGTGGCGCCGGCAAGAAGCACGACGATGGCGAGGATGGGAAGCCAGAGTTTTTTCACGGGCAGAACGTCCTGTCGAAGGGCATAGGGCGCCGGTCGGCCGTACAGGTGCCGGCGCTGCAAGTTTTTAAAAGGGGCAAGGGGTCATCCCGCGTCAGGCGAGGATGAACCCTTGGACAGTTCCGCTCAGCTCTGGAACGAATAGCTCGACAACGGCATGCGGCGGACGCGCTGGCCCGTCAGTGTCGAGACGGCATTGGCGACAGCGGGCGGCACCGCGGGAAGTCCCGGTTCCCCAATGCCACCCATCGGCGCACCGCTTTCGACAATCTTCACATGCACGCGCGGCATGCGATCGGGCGGCAAGATCGGGTAGAGATCATAGTTGCGGGCAACCGGCTCACCCTTCTCGTAAACCGTTTCCTCAAGCAGAAGCTCGGACAGTCCGAGTGCCGTCGCCGACTGGACCTGCGCCTCGATGATCGCCGGGTTGACGATGCTGCCCGGATCGATGGCTTCCCAGACGTCGTGCACGACCACCTCGCCATTCGCGATCGAGACTTCCGCGATCGCCGCCGTATGGCTGCCGAAGGGTGAGGCCATGGCGACACCGCGAGCGCGGGTGCTTCCATCTTCTGCGGTGAAGGGGCCGCGCTTCCAGCCGCCGGAGAGGTCTTCGACCGCCTTAAGCAGCGTGGTCAGGCGTTCGTTGCCTTCGAGCAGCTTGAGACGCATCTCGAACGGATCCTGGCCGCCCTTGTCGGCGAGCTCATCGAGGAAGGACTCGTAGAGGAAGTCGTTCATCGAGTGCCCCACCGAGCGCCAATAGGCCAGCATGGTCGGGTTTTCGACGTAGATCTGAGCGATGCGCCTGTTGGGGATCGCATAGGCCTTGCCGGTCAGTCCCTCGACCGCCATCGGGTCGATCTTGTCCGGGTCGTGTCCGTAGATGGCTTCGGTCGGACCTTCGCAAGCGCTAATCGCCTCGATCGCGGCCGGTATTCCCGAAGCGTCGAGAGATCCGCGGAACCGCACGGCCGCCATCGGACGCAACGGATCACGCAGGAACTCCTCCTCGCGGCTCCAGATCAGCTTGATCGGACGCCCGGTCGCCTTGGCAAGCTGGATTGCCTGCGGATAAGGGTTGCCCGAAGGGTAGAGGAAGTGACGACCGAAGAAGCCGCCCAGGATCATGCTGTGAATCTTGATCTTTGAGGCGTCGAGCCCCGTCATCTTGGCGATCTGCCCCTGGAACTGTTCCGGCGCCTGGTTCGGCATCCAGACCTCGAGTGTTCCGTCGTCGTTGAAGCGGGCAAGCGCTGACGGCGGCTCCAGCTGGGCATGGTGGAGGTATTGGGTGTGATAGGTCGATGACACGACGTCCGAGGCGTTCTCAAGCGTGCCGCGGGCGTCGCCTTCGGCTTCGGCCTCCTTGCCCTCGCCCTCCTCGGAACTCAGCCGATCGAGGAAAGCCGTGGTGGAGAAGTCGGCGGGCATGTTGCGAATGCCCTCCATGACCGGCGTCTCGCCGGCTTCCGCCCAATCCACCATCAAGGCCTCGGCCGCGCGCTTGGCGTTCCACCAGCGTTCGGCGACGACGGCCACGGCACCGGGCAGAACATGCACCGAATGGACGCCGGACATCGCCTTGACGTCGCCTTCGTTGCGGATCGAACCAACGAACATGCCGAGCCGAGGCGCGTGCTGGACGGCGGCATGGAGCATGCCATCCACCTTGGCGTCGATGGCATAGACGGCCTTGCCCACCGACTTTTCGAAGACGTCGAGACGGGCCACGGGTTTGCGGATCCAGCGAAAATCCGCTGGATCGCGAAGGGTCAGGCTGTCGCCGTCGGGAACGGGAAGGTCGAGCGCTTCTCCCGCGAGATCGCCATAGGCGATGCGCTCGCTGCCTGCAGCGTGAACGACGAAACCGGGCTGGGTGGTCAGTTCATCAACGCCGACATTCAAGCGCGAAGCGGCCGCCTGGAGCAGCATGGCACGCGCCGAGGCACCGAGCTTGCGCATGGTCTCATAGCTGGAACGAACGGACATGCTGCCGCCGGTGATGCGCATCTTGCCGCCGACGACGAGATAGTCAGGGCCAGCCGGCGCATTTTCAACGATGAAGGCGGCCGGGTCCATGTCGAGCTCTTCGCCGACGATCTGGGCCATAGCCGTGAAGACCCCCTGCCCGCCTTCGACGAAGGGGCTCATGAGCCGGACAGTGTTGTCGGGACGAATCTCCAGAAATGCCGGCACGCGGGTGCCGGGCGCCATCTTGGCGGCATCCTGCGCCCTGGCCGTCTTGAGCGGCAGGCCGAAGCCCAGAACCACTGCGCCGGCTGCTGCGCCTGCGGAACCGAGCAAGAAGCTACGACGAGAAATGTTGACCGGCGAGCCTGTCGGCAGTTCCTCGTCGGCATTCAGCTTGTGAACGAGATCGTTCATAGCGTGTCCTCCTTCACGCCGGCCACATCGCGGACTGCCGCCTTGATGGCGTTGTAGGTTCCGCAGCGACAGAGATTGACCATCGCCGCAGCGATCTCGTCGTCCGTCGGTTTTTCCGTGTCCTTGAGGAGAGCAGTCGCCGCCATCACCTGGCCGGACTGGCAATAGCCGCACTGAGGCACCTGATGCTCGACCCAGGCGGCCACCACCTTCTGGCCGATCGGATCGTCCTCCATCGCCTCGATGGTCGTGATATTCTGACCTTCGACGCTATCGAGCGGCGTGACGCAGGACCGCATGATCTGGCCATCGACCAGCACGGAGCAGGCACCGCATTGGGCAAGGCCGCAACCGTATTTGGTGCCGGTCAGTCCGAGTTCATCGCGGATGACCCATAAAAGCGGTGTTTCTCCATCCGACGTCACCTCGTAAGGCCGATTGTTGATCTGGATCTTCATGGCTTTCTCCCAAGGGTTAGGAAAAACTGTCAGGCGTTGCGTGCATGCCTTTTCGAGATCGCGAGGCGGAAACCGAGTTATGCTCTCGACCAACGCTTTTGCTGAGGCCGATTTCGCGTCTGCGCGACATCGAGCGTCGGTTCAGGAGTCACAACAAACTTTGGGGCCCCGTGGACAAGCGACCGGGCATCGCCAAATTGCCTTTTATTCCCGTTCGGGAATAAGTAGGGTCGATGATGGCTTTTTGTCAATACGACGCTCAGCGCGAACTCAGCGGGCGCGCTTGCAAGCCAAGAGTGCTAGGAGCGAGTTCATGAGGTGGAAAAACATGGCAGGGCAGGCATGACGGCAGAAGGAAATCGTCGGCGAAGCGCTTCGCGGCGCGGGAGAGGCCCCGGGGAACGCGCTGGCCTGGACCTGCATCAGATCATCGCCGCGGCAAGGACACTTCCATTGGAGGATCTGTCGATGCAGTCCCTGGCCGACATGCTGAAGGTCGACCGTAAAGCGCTTCATTATCACGTGAAGAACCGGCAATCCCTCTTCGAACTGCTCGCGCATGATGAGTTCACCCGGCAACTGTCGGAGACTGCGGTCGCGACAGCGGCCGACTGGAAGGAGGGGTTCCGGATCTACGCGCGCGACCTGACGGCGAGCGCTGCCAATCTCGCCGAGTTGGTCGACTATCTCTGGTTCGGCGATGTGATGACCTGTCTGCCTCTGGAACCGGTCGAGATCCTCTTTGCCCAACTCAATGCCGCCGGGTTTACCGACGAGGAGGCTATCCGCCTCATGACCGCCCTTTCGACCCTTTGCCTCGGTCACGCCCGCGACCTTGCCCAGGCGCGCAAGGAGGATGCGCGAACGCGCTCGCGCCTTCTGCGATCTGCATTGAGTGAACAGCCCGTGTCGCGCTTTCCGAACCTCGAGCGGATATCAACCGCTAATGTCGATACCTATAGCGCGGAGCAACTGGCCTTCAGTGTCGAACTCATCCTGGACGGTGCGGACAGATTGAGCTTGGCGAAGGAGAACGCCATGCCGCCTTCCCCGCCCGGAAAATAGCGGCCCGTCCGTTTGCAAGAGCATGCCTGTCCAGCCCATCCGGGCTGAGGCAAACCGGCCTGAAGGGAGGCCGACATAACTCACACCAACGGCTATCGGTTTCGACCGGCCACCGTTGATATCTCGGCCTTTCCAATGAAAGCCGGTTCGGCGTCCGCGCCCGGACGATACCGCTTGGCAAGACGATCAGGCGTTTCCGGCGCCCCGATGTCCGCCTGAAACGCTCCACCAGAATCCCTCGACAATCGGCAGATCGATCGAAGCGTAGAGCCCTTCGCTGGTGCGCTGCAGCATTTTATCGCTTGACAATCGGACAACAATGTCCACTTTAGGCGGACACATTTGTCCGGATCGATCATGTTGAAACTTCGCACCGATGCCGCCCAGAACCGGGCCGACATATTGACGGCGGCCGATACCGTCTTTGCAGAGCACGGGGTCACCGCGCCGCTCGACCTCGTCTGCAAACGGGCCGGCGTCGGGCGTGCAACGCTCTATCGAAACTTCCCCGATCGGCACTGCCTGCTTGTGGCCTTGCTGGACCGCTCGCTCGACGAAATGGAGGATAAGGCCAACGCGCTTGGAGATGGGGCAGATGCGTTCTTCGAACTTCTGCGCTTCCATTCCCAGAGGATCAGCGCCCGGGCTTCCCTGGTTGATTACTGGCGCGTCATCGATCGGGACAATCCGGAGATCAGCCGAGCCCGCCAACGCATTCAGGACATCCTGAAGCCGCATCTCGACAGGGCGGTGAGCGCTGGACACTGCCGCTCCGACATCACGCCTGACGACATCTCGCTGCTGATCAACATGCTTGGCGCTGCGCTGCGCGGGCGCACACCCGGCGAGCAGGCGAGACTTGGGGTCCGCGCTCTTGATCTGCTGATCGAGGGGCTGAAGCCACGGGCGGCCAGTCGATGAAACAGCCCGTCTACGTTGCCACACCGCCGAACTGGACCCCTGAAGAGCGGCCGATGCTGCCCGGCTCGCCTGCTTCGGTCTATCACCGTCCGCATGTCCGCGCCGCCTATGCCGCGGTGGGCGTTCTGGTCGGCGTCACGGGCGGCCTGAGCAATGCGCTCGTCGCCGCGAACCTGCCTCAGATCCAGGGACAACTGGGACTGACGCCGTCGCAGGGTGTGTGGTTGCCCGCCGCTTATGTGATGGTGAACGTCACCTCCAACCTTCTCCTGTTCAAGTTTCGTCAGCAGTTCGGCATCCGCCGGTTCGCCGAATGGGGAATCTTGGCCTATGTGCTGGTGACGTTTCTGCACGTGCTTGCCGACGACTACTCCACAGCGCTCTTCGCCCGCGCGGTCAGCGGCTTTGCCGCAGCGCCGATGACCTCACTCGGACTCTACTACATCCTCCAGGCCTTTCCGAAGGCGAAGCTCGGGTCGGGGCTTTGCATCGGGATCGCGCTTGCGCAATTCGCCGGCCCCCTCGCCTGGATGATCTCGCCCGCGCTTCTCGACATCGGGGACTGGCGCGGGCTCTATCTGTTCGAACTCGGGATGGCGCTCTGCACCATGGCGGCCGTCGTCGTGCTGAAGCTTCCGCCCGGCATACAGATCCGCGTGTTCGAGCCGCTCGACCTTCTCACTTTCTTATTGATCGCGCCTGCGGTGGCTCTCGTCGCCGCGGTCCTCGCTCAGGTGCGTATCCAATGGTGGCCCGACCATCCGTGGATGGCCTATGCGCTGATCGCCGCACTGCTCCTGTTTCTGATCGCCGGTTTCATCGAACATCAGCGCGAGACGCCTCTCATTCAGATCCGCTGGCTCGGCACGGCGGAGGTCTTTCGCTTTCTCCTGGGCGCGCTCGGAATCCGCCTTCTTCTTTCCGAACAGACCTATGCGGCCACGGGCCTGTTGCGCACGCTCGGCATGGGGCCGGACCAGCTTCAGCCGCTCTATCTGGTGATCATGCTGGGAACGGCCGTCGGCACCGGGCTGGCAGCCTGGTTGATCGATCCGAAGCGGCTGACATTCCTGGTGATCGCCTCCGTGGTTCTGATCATCGTTGGCAGCAGCATGGATCAGGCCGCGACAAGCCAGACCCGTCCGCATGACCTTTTCCTCAGCCAGTTCTTCGTGTCCTGTGCGGCCGGGATGTTCCTGGGCCCGCTGCTGATCAAGTCCATCATGCCTGTTCTGATGACGAGGGGCGCCGACTACATCGTCACCTTCATCGTCCTCTTCTCGATATCACAGAGCGTTGGAGGTCTGATGGGGCCGGCCCTCTTCGGGACCTTCCAGCAGTATCGCCAGCACGAATACTCCGCGCAGATCGTCGCCGATGTCGATCCGACGGATCCAGTCGTCGCCCAACGTTTGCAGCTCCAGGGACAAATCTACGGCCGTGTCGTCACGGACCCGGTGCTGCGTCAGGCGCAAGGGATCGCGCTTCTCTCCAAGACCGCGACCCGAGAAGCCAATGTCCGCGCCTATAACGACGTCGTCGTCCTCAACACACTCATAGCACTGGCTTTTCTCGCCTGGTCGCTTCTCCAGCCGCTGGTTGCAAGCTGGAAAGCCATGACCGCGGCTCGAGCGACGCCCGCCACGCAGGGAGCGCAATAATCGTCATGGACGCCATGAGCAGAAACCCCGACGCCAACCATTTCGACGACAGAAACGCCGAGGCGGAAGGCGACCGGAACCTCACACCAGGTGAAGACCCGAACACGCTCGCGACGGATGCCGCGCCGATAGAGGCCCGCACCGGACAGCCGAAGACGGCCGACGGCACGCCGCCGGCTTCCTCGCCAGCGCCCGCGCCGGAGGATTCAGCGCCACCGAAGAAGATCTATCCGAAGCTGTCCACGGTTCTCATCATGATGGTCGTCGCGCTCGTCGGCGTCTCCGTCATCCTCTACGCTTGGCGGCTCCCCCCTTTCGCCACGGCGGTCGTCAGGACGGACAACAGTTATGTGCGCGGCCAGATCACGGTTCTCGCGCCCCAGGTGAACGGCTATGTCACCGATGTTCTGGTGAACGACTACCAAAAGGTGAAAGCGGGAGAACCGCTCGTCGAGATCGACGATCGCATCTATCGCCAGCAGCTCGAGCAAGCAGAGGCGGGACGCGAGCAGGCACAGGCCCAACTCGCGAACGCCGAACAGACGATGGCGCAGAACCGGGCCGAGATCGAAGCGCGCGAGGCCGATCTGTTTCAGGCAAAGGCCGCACTCGAACAAGCGCAGGCAACCCGCAAGCGATCCGATGCCTTGGCAAGGAAGGGCTTGAATACGCGCGCCGAAGCCGGCGAGATCGAGGCGGCCTTACGCTCCGCCGAGGCCGGGGTCAGGCGGGCCGAGGCCTCCATCGACATCGCCAAGGAGACACTTCGCGCCACCGAGGTCTCGAAGAAGGGGCTGGCGGCGGCGGTCCGCACGGCCGAGGCCCAGGTGCACCTGGCGGAGATCAATCTGTCGAACACCGTCGTCCGCGCGCCCCGTGACGGCCAGATCGGGGAAGCGACGGTGCGGCCGGGGCAATATGTCTCTGCCGGCTCTCAATTGATGTTTCTCGTGCCCGACACGCTCTGGGTGGTGGCGAATTTCAAGGAAACGCAGACCCATTACGTTGCCGCGGGGCAGAAGGCCTCGTTCGCCGTGGACGCTCTCGGCGGGCGGCACTTCACCGGCACGGTCCTCGAACTCGCTCCCGCCACGGGCTCCGAGTTCAGCGTCTTAAGAGCCGACAATGCCAGTGGCAATTTCACCAAAGTGGTCCAGCGTGTTCCCGTCCGGATCGCGATCGACCCCGACCAGCCCGAATTGGAGCGCCTGCGCCCCGGACTTTCCGTCGAGACGCGTGTCGACACCAGCAATCTGGCGCCGGAAGAAACCGGCTGGTTGTCCCGCTTCCAACTCCCGGCGGCAATTCAGGAGTGGCTCGACTCATAGCTGGCGCCCCTTGCGAAAGTCCGGATTGATACCGGCGGACCTTTGAAACCATCGGTTTCATGGGTCGTCGGCAGCCCGAGCGGCGTTTGAGCCGTTTGCCGGGCGTGGATTGACCCAGCGGGTCAGTTCATTCGTCCGGCGGTATGAATTGCCCATGAAAAGCTCCTCTTTCCTTCAGAAGACCTCTCCACATTCTCGAGGCAAGTCCACGCTACGCTCCGAGAACACGAGCCCAATTCGAGACCGAAGTTCCAAAACGACTTCAAGCGCGAAGTCGTGCTTCAGATCAAAGGTTTGGCGCTACCGTCCGCCGGAACAGAGCATTGATGTAATGATCAAGCTGGGCATCGAAGCGCTCCAGCTCCGAGGCGCTGGCGCAAGTCGCCTCTGCCAAATTCGTCACCATCCGATCGGCCTCGGCCCGTAATCCGCGTCCGCGCTCGGTCAGGCTTATAAGAACCCGCCTCTCGTCGGCTGGATCGCGTCGACGCTCGACAAAGCCCGAGGCTTCCAGCCGCTTCAGCAACGGCGTCAGTGTGCCGCTGTCGAGATAAAGCCGTTCGCCGAGCTGGCTGACCGATTGCTGCGTCTCTTCCCACAAAACCAGCATGACAAGATATTGGGGATAGGTAAGCCCCATCTTGTCCAGATGGGGCCTGTAAAGTCGCGTCACGAGGTTGGAGGCGGCGTAAAGACGGAAGCATGTCTGGCGCTCCAGCCGGAGGCGATCTCCACCATCGACCGGACCACCTTCTTCGAAATCCGCCGCCTGCGAACTCATCGCGTGCTCACCTCGATTTGGACGTCCACGTTCCCCTTGACCGCATTGGAGTACGGGCAGGTCTTGTGGGCCGCGGCCACGATCTCTTCCGCGGTGCTCTGGTCAATGTCGGCGATCACCACATCCATGGCAACTTCCAAGCCGAAGCCGCCGCTCTGGTTCGAGCTCATGCTGACCGTCGCCGTAACTTCGATATCGCGATCACGAACCTTGGTCTCCATCTCGCGGCTGACGTGAATCACCGCGTTCTCGAAACAAGCGGCGTAACCTGCAGCAAAGAGCTGCTCCGGATTCGTGGCGCCGCCCTTGCCGCCCATCTCCTTGGGCACAGCCAGGGACAGATCAAGAAGACCGTCTTCGGTCTTCACGGTGCCGTGGCGGCCGCCGACCGCCGTCGCGCGGGTAGAATACAAAGTGCTCATAGCTCTGCTCCGAATTTGTAAATGCGGACGGACATCGCCGGCCGATTATTTTATATTGCGTACAATTTAATTGCGCACAATGTACTTGAAGGGCTTTTTCTGTGCAAAGAGCTCTGACCTCCCCTTCTCCCGAACCCGACGGCCCCTGGCAGGCAGAGACCCCAGAACCAGAACGGTTCCGGGAAACCTGATGCGCATATCTAACTAGTTCGCGCTTGCGAGCGGAGGAACCGTGCAAGGTAGCGTCGGAGCCGGTTCCGGGACGAGGTCCGAGTGCGCCGTAGAACGCAGTCCCTGACCGTCTACAGGGACCAGAGGAACTCCAACTCCCGTCTCTCTCGTATCCTGCGACGCATTCCGGGTCTGAATGGGCCCTTGCTCTAAGCGATGACGTGCTGCTCCCCCTTGCGCGCTTGAAGACATGCACTACCTGCTGTTTATTCCCACTCGGGAATACCGAATCCCGTGAAGCTGTCATGACACGACGATGCCTTCGGCTGGGCAAAATCGCTCGAGCCACGCTTCATCGCAGGCTCACGGACCCGCGAGCGATCGATCTGTCGATCATTTGGTCAAAGGAATTTCGAGATGTCCGAACAAGTTGCGAAGCGTTCGTCGGAAGAGTTCGCCCTTTCCGTCGAAAAACTGATGGGAAGTCCGTCCCGATGGCGGCGGCTGGGGGTGCCGGTTGCGGCCGGTCGGCGCAACCATGAAGACGGCACGCCGGACTATGGCCTGTTCGGCCCTTCCAGTGTCGTGTGGAAGGTTCTTTTGCATCCCGCCACCATCATCTACCAGACACCGGCTCAATTCAGTATGCAGCTGATGTACAAGCCGGTGGTCGCCGGTGTCCGCGATGCCGATCCGCTTGCGACCCAGGTTCGCGCCGGCACATTGACCGCGTTCGATTCCTTCAACCGCTTTCAGCGCAATTCGGGCCTTCATGCGCCGATGTGGTTTGGTGATACGCGCACCGCCGAAACCATGTGGGCGCATCTCCATGCGCTTCATGACCATGTGCAGGGCGGGCTTATCGATGTCGGGCAACCCGAACTGGGCGAATATCACGCCGATGGCCCCCGTGACGTCATGTGGGCTGGGCTTACCGAGATGATGGGGATGCTCTGGACGTACGAACATTTCGCCTGGCATGGCGATTCCCCTCCGCAGCCGCTGCCGGACGATGAACGCGACCAGTATGTCGCGGAATCGGCGGCCTATCTGCGTCTTGTCGGAGCGCCGGAAGCGGAAATTCCCCAGACGATGGCGGATGTCGAGGCGCTTTTCGGCAAATATCAGGAATTGTTCAAGAAGACCGACACGATGTACATCATGCCGGACTCGGGCAAGGACTTCTCCGCACTCGCTCAGCAACAGATTCAGAAGAACTGGCACCCGACCCAGAAAATGGCCGTTGATGTTCTGGACGAGTTCTTCAACAAGCCGACGAACCTCGTCATCGCTTCGTATCCGATCTATCTGCAGATTTGGGGTGCTGGCTGGGACGACGCGAAAAGAGCCGAAATGGCCGAGAATTTGAAGACGGCGCAGCCGGAAATTCGCGCCCGGCAGGAGTCGCCCGATGTCGAGCGGCGCGCGATCGATCTCTTCTGGGGCCCCGATGCTCATGAGCTGATTTCGTCAGCCCGCGCGCTCATGAAGAGGGCGAACTGATGTCTGACATGACAGCGTCCAGCAGAGATATGTCGCTCACCCGGATTTCGGCAAAGATAACAAGGCGCGACGAGATCGCCGAGGACATCCTGCAGATCGAGTTCAGCGCCGAATATCTGCCCTCCTGGACGCCCGGAGCGCATATCGACGTTGAGGTTCCCGGCTGCGGATTGCGATCCTATTCGCTGGTGGATGGCGATTATCAGAAGAAGTACCGGATCGCGGTCAAGATCCTCGAAGATCCGGGGTCGGCCTCCTTGTCCATTCGCGACCATTTCCATGTGGGCACCGACGTCGACATCTATCCGGCGATCAACCGGTTTCCGATCAGGCAAGCGTCACACTATACCTTCCTGGCA
The DNA here is from genome assembly GCF_039652615.1 of Fulvimarina fulva. Taxonomy (NCBI): domain Bacteria; kingdom Pseudomonadati; phylum Pseudomonadota; class Alphaproteobacteria; order Hyphomicrobiales; family Aurantimonadaceae; genus Fulvimarina; species Fulvimarina fulva. The sequence continues at coordinate 19,519 of NZ_JBDJAC010000006.1, read as the reverse complement.
GCCGGTATCGGCGTGACGCCGATCCTCTCGATGCTCCGCGAACTCGATGGCAGCGACACTGCGTGGAAATGCCATTATTTCGTCAGGACGAGAGATCAGATGCCCTTCATCGACGAGATGCGGGCTTTGGCAGACAAGGCAAATGCCGAACTGAACGTCTATGTCAGCGGCGAAACCGGCCGCCAGTCGCTTGCAGAGCTTTTCGCGCAGAAAGACAATCTGGACGCCGTCTATGCGTGCGGCCCCACCGGCTTCATGAACGAGGCCGAGGCCATTGTCTCGAAGCGAGAGGGGGCCCGGTTCTACATGGAGGATTTCGACGACCAGAGCACGGAAGTCACCATGGAGCATCCTCTCCCCGTCTGTCAGGGCGAAACCGCGGAGCGGATCAGTTCGACTTCGCCTTTCGAGGTCGAATGCCGCGCCAGTGGGCGGAGCTTCACCGTGGCATCGCATGAGACGATCCTGGACCATGTGAAAGAGATCGTCCCCGATCTACCCACTTCCTGCGAGGAGGGCGTGTGCGGAACCTGCGAGGTTTCGGTCCTTGAGGGAATGCCGGCGCACCGCGATCAATGGTACAATGACGAAGCACGTGCCCATGGCGGACGGATGATGATCTGCGTCAGCCGGTCGAAAACCAAGAAGATCGTTCTCGATCTTTGACCGCTACATAAGCCGGCCCGTTTCCGCGTGGCGGTCGATCGACGACAGGCGGGATCGCTTGTGGTGGTGACGTGCTACCCCGAAATCGGACCGTTCTGAGCTGGAATTTTCCAATTATGATCCCGTGATCGGGACGAGGAAAATTCCATGAAGACGTCGAAGTTGACCGAGGCGCAGATCGCCTTCGTCTTGAAGCAGGCCGATGAAGGGACTGCCTTTGCCGAGGTCTGCCGGAAGGCCAGGATCTCGGACGCGAGCTTCTACAATTGGCGCAAGCGCTACGGCGGCATGATGCCGTCTGAAGTGAAGAAGCTGCGGCAACTCGAGGAGGAGAACACGAAGCTGAAGCGGCTGGTCGCCAAATGGTCGCTGGCCGGGAGCGATGGGGCAGCTTGAGACGCCTTGACGCCGCCTCCCGTCATGGCGAAAACCGCATATCGATGCCAATGCCTTACGGGTGCTGGCGCTCTCCATACATGCTCATCAGGACAAGGCGGTCGGCTATGGGAATTGTCGCGAAGGCGACTGAGGTCGTGGGTGGCGCGGTCGCGCTCGTCAGGCGTTTCGGGTCTCCGTCACATCAAGCGGTCGGGCTGACCCCCAAGATTCCGGAAGCGCGAAAGCAAGGAATCATGACCCTGAAACTTCCCGCCGCAGAAGGCTGGAAGGACGGGCGCCTGCCCACCTGCGCGCCGGGACTTCAGGTCAATGCCTTTGCGTCGATGCTCGATCATCCCCGCTGGATCGAGGTCCTGCCGAATGGCGACGTCCTCGTGGCGGAATCAAAGGAACAGCCGGAGACGCCGCGCAGCCTGATGGACCACGCCCAGCAGGCGACGATGCGCCGCGTCAAGGCGATCGGGACAAGCGCCAATCGTGTCACCCTCTGGCGTGACGCGGATGGGGACGGCGTCGCCGAGCGCCGCGAGGTGTTCGTCAAAAACCAGAACCAGCCCTTCGGCATGGCGCTGGTCGGCGACAAATTCTATCTTGGGAATACCGACGGCATTCGGCGTTTCGACTACCAGCCGGGCGATACGAGCCTTAAGGGCGATGGTGAAAAGCTCGTCGACTTCAAGCCGCACGGGCACTGGACCCGCAGCCTGATCGTCTCGCCGGACCGGGCGAAGATCTACGCCGGCGTCGGATCCCTTTCCAATATCGGCGACAAGGGCATGGCGGCGGAAGAGGGACGCGCTGCGATCTGGGAACTGGATGTTGCCACCGGAAAAGCGCGGATTTTTGCCTCCGGCCTGCGAAACCCGGTCGGCATGGCCTTCGAGCCGGTCACGAAAAAGCTTTGGACCGTCGTCAACGAGCGCGACGGGCTCGGGGACGAAACGCCGCCCGACTATCTGACATCTGTTAAAGAAGATGGGTTCTACGGCTGGCCCTATTCCTACTGGGGCCGGACCGTGGATGATCGGGTCCCGCAGGATGCGGGCCTTGTCGCCCGGGCCATCCAGCCGGATTATGCGCTCGGCGGCCACACGGCTTCGCTCGGCCTCTGCTGGATGCCGGCAGGCACCTTGCCGGGGTTCGGCGAGGGCATGGTAATCGGCCAGCACGGATCGTGGAATCGCTCGACGCTCAGCGGCTACAAGCTGATCTTCGTTCCGTTCAAGGACGGCGCGCCGAATGGTCCTGCCCGCGATATCCTGTCCGGCTTCCTCTCCGATGACGAGAAACTCGCCTATGGGCGTCCCGTCGGCGTGGCGGTCGGGCCGGACGGCAGATCGCTGCTCATGGCCGACGACGTGGGAGACATCATCTGGCGCGTGACCGCCGCGTAATATCATCTCCGGCAGATCAGGCCGGGGATGATATCGCAGCCCGCGGGGCACTTGAGCATTTTTGAAATCCGTCATCGCGAAGCGATCAAACGGATTTCGTATAATGCCTTAACGGCAGAACCACGTCGCACGAAAACGTTCCGGACCGGGAATGATATTTGGCTGTGGAACAATGGGTTGGGTCAATCGCTTATCGAGCCCGAAGGACAATCAAGTTCATCGGAGACTCCCCATGCGCATCAAGACCACTCTCGCCGCTACCGCCGCATCGGCTGCCGTCCTCACATTTCTCAGCATCGCTCCGGCTTCAGCAGCGGTCGAAGTCGGAACGCTCGGCTGCCATGGCGAGGGATCGACGGGCTACGTGATCGGCTCGAGCGAAGATCTCGTCTGCGAATTCACGCCCGCTGGAGGAGACCAGCCCACCGAACTTTACGGCGCGACCCTCGACACGTTCGGGCTCGATGTGGGCGTAACCGGGCGCACCGTCATGACCTGGGCTGTCGTGACCGTCGATGGCGCGACCTATCAGCCGAACAGCCTGGCTGGCACCTATGTCGGCGCGACAGCAGACGCTTCGGCCATCGTCGGTGGCGGCGCGAATGTTCTCGTCGGCGGATCGAACGACAGCTTCTCCCTCCAGCCTGTGAGCGTAACCGCGCAGGAAGGCATCAACGCGGCCGTGGGCGTTTCGAAGTTCACGCTGACGGCAGCCCAGCCTGTCGTCACAGGCGAGGAGACGACGCCGGTTGCCGTCGAGAGCACGGCGAACGGCGAAGCCGTCGTTCCGAAGTAAGACCGGCGGACCTTGAGCCCTTCGTCGGACGGGAATTGACCAAGAGGCAATTCTTTCGTTCGGCGCTCGAAGCGCTCTTGCCGGCCACGCCGGATGGCGGGGCCTGACAGCCTGATCGAAAAGCCCGAGACGCGGTCGCGCGTGTCGGGCTTTTCTTCGGCGCAATCGATACGCAACCACTTCCTGGTTTTTGGCCGCGTTTGAAACACCCCACGGTATCGGACCTGTCCCATCACGCGCATGCTCAGGATGCGGCCCGCCAGCGTCATTTTAAAAGCAACGGACCGAACCGCGACGACCGGCTTTGGGAAAATCCGATGCGAAACCAATCTGGTGGGAGCATCAGAACCAGGCTGACAGTAGAGCATCGGGCGATAAGCCTGATGCTCTGAGCCTTCGCGGCGAGGCCTTTCTCAAAACCGCCAGGCGAGCAAAGAGTGCCCTTTCCATCTCTCCCGCTTGCCGCTATACGGGCCGCCCCTTCAAGGATCGTGACATCCCCTTCGCCCGGCGTTTCTCATGAACACCCATGGGTTGGCGTGCGTCCGTCGCGACACTGCCCGAGGCTCGTTCTTATGTCCGCCCCAATCTTTCCCGGCCTCGATTTCGGCACCACCAATTCGACGCTCGCCCTCGGCTCCGATAATGGCGCCCCCCGGCTCGTCGTGCTGGAAGGAGACCATCTCAGCCTGCCCTCGGCGCTGTTCTTCTCCCTCGAGGACGGCAAGACCTATTACGGGCGCGCGGCGGTCCACGAATATGTGGATGGCGCCGAAGGCCGTTTCATGCGCGCGCTCAAGAGCATTCTCGGCTCTTCCCTCATGAAGGAGACGACGGCGGTCGGGCGCCAGCGCATGAGTTTCGAAGCGCTGATCGGATGTTTCCTGCAGCGCTTGAGGGAACGGCTGGAGGCCGAAACCGGTGCGGCGGCGGGTCCCGTGGTCTTCGGGCGACCGGTGCGGTTCGTCGACGAGGACGATGCGGCCGATCAACGGGCCGAGGACGAACTGGCGCGTGCGGCGCGCAGCGTCGGTTTTTCCCATGTGGAATTCCAGTTCGAGCCGGTGGCCGCAGCGCTCTATGCCGAACGCCAGCTGACCGCCGAACGGCTTGCCCTGATCGTCGACATCGGCGGTGGTACGTCGGACTTCACGCTGGTGCGGCTATCGCCGGAACGGGCCCGCTCGCTCGATCGGCGGGACGATATCCTGGCGACCGGCGGCGTACATGTGGGCGGAACGGATTTCGACCGGCTCCTCAACATCACGCGCATGCAGCCGCTGCTCGGTCTCGGCTCCTTTACGCGCGACGGCAAGCGCGAAATGCCGCGCTGGTATTTCAACGACCTCGCCACCTGGCACCGGGTGAACCAGCTCTACACGCAGAAGGTCAAACGCGATGTCTTCGAACTGACGCGCGAGGCCGCCGAACCAGAGAAGCTGGAGCGTCTCGCCCATGTTCTCGAACATCGCTCCGGCCACCGGCTTGCCGGTGCTGTGGAGCGCGCCAAGATCGCCCTCACCGACGAGCCGGAAACCGCGATCCGCATGTCGGAGCCGGGCCTGAAGCTGGACGCCCCGGTCAAGCGAGAGGATTTCGAGACGGTGACCGAGGAACTGACCTTACGGATCACCACGTCCATCGAAAGCGTGCTTGCCGGTGCGGGAGCAGAGGCGTCAGCCGTCGAGACCGTGATCCTGACCGGCGGCGGCGCGGAGGTTCCGGCGGTGCGCCGGGCGGCCCTTGCTCCCTTCCCCCATGCGGAGGTGACGCGCTCCGATGCCTTCGGCTCCGTAGGCCTCGGCCTCGCGCTGGATGCGGCCCGCCGCTTTCGCTGACGGCTATCCGACGAGTGACGGCTCCCGCTGACCGCCTTCCCTGCCGGCGAGCGCGTCCTTGAACGAGATCAGTTTGCGACGATCGGCGCTCCACAAGGTCAGCCGGACGGTGCTGAAACTTTCCGGGATCGTGATGCGGCCGATATCGGCGAGATCCGGGTGGTCCCTCAAAACCTCCGGCAGGCGGTAATAGGGCACCTTGCTGGAGAGGTGGTGGACATGGTGAACGCCGATGTTACCGCTGAACCAGCGCAGGATTTTCGGCAGGACGTAGTGTGACGAGCCATGGAGCGCCGCCTCCTGAAATTCCCAGTCCGCGCCATCCATCCAGCAGGTCTCTTCGAACTGATGCTGGACATAGAACAGCCAGACCCCGAGGCTGGCGGCGATCATGACGATCGGCAGGTGGATGAGGAGGAACGGGACGAGCCCGACCAGCCAGATCAACAGGAGCGACAGGACCACGATGCCGAGATTGGTCAGAACGGCCGAAAGCCATGGGCCGGGACCTGCGCGCATCAGCCCGATCGGCAACCGCTGCTCGAAGAAGAACAGCCAGGCCGGACCAAAGCCGAACAGGACGATCGGATTGCGATAAATTCGATATCGAAGTCGGCCCCAGCGGCTCCGGCCGAGATATTCGTCGACCGTCAGGGTCAGAATGTCTCCGAGCCCGCGCTGGGCGAGATTTCCGGTCGTCGCGTGGTGATGGGCATGGCACCGACGCCAGTAGTCATAGGGGGTCAGGGTGAGAACGCCGATCACACGCCCCGTCCAGTCGTCGGCCCGGCGATGGCCAAAGAACGCGCCATGACCGCAGTCGTGCTGGATGATGAAGAGGCGCAGCAAAAACCCCGCCGCTGGCACGATCAACAAAAGGCCCCACCAGAGGCCGTAATGGATCGCAACGCTGCAAAGCGCCCAGAGGAGTGCGAAAGGCAGGAGCGTGATCGCGAGTTCGGCGATGCTTCGAACCCGGTCGGGCGTGCGATAGTTCGCGAGGATCTTGATCCAATGCCTGGTGGCGGCGGGACTGCTGCTTGCGGCGGTCGATGACGTCATTGGACGAACCTAATTCTCATGCCGCATGCCCTCGGCACGCAACCGATCGCGGACTATCGTTGTGATCGTGAAGCTGGCCGGTCCTGCGATCAGCGCGAATGACGTTTCATGTTTCGCGTCTGACGTTTCGGGCGGAACGCTCGAAGACCCTTTGCAGGCGTCGATCATGCCGCCGCTTTTCGCCTTAGAGGTGAAATGAGCCGAAGTCGATCCCGTTCCAAGGACCGGATCACAAACGCCGCGCCCGGCAGGGGCGGTATCCGCCTTTGCGCGCAAGAGCGTGATCGAAGCCTTCGTCGGCGCGTTGGTTCTCCTTACGATGGATGGATCGCGTCGCCGTTCTCGTCGAACACATGCAGCGCCTTGCGGCGGGCTTTCAGCGCAACCGTCTCGTCGCGCTTGACCGGAACGCTGCCGGGAAGCTTGGCCACCAGCGGCTCTTCGCTGGCGCCGATATCGACATAGAGAAGCGTCACTTCGCCAAGGCGCTCGACGAGCGACACCTTGCCCTCGAAATCCGCCTCGCCTTCCTCTGCGATGGACAGATCTTCCGGGCGGACCCCGAGATAGCCCCTTTCGCCCGCCGTCACCTTGCGGGGCGCGGGCAGCGTGAGCGGCGCAAGCCCCTCAATCGTCGCCTGGGCGCGCTCGCCCTCCGAGCCGATCTTCGCCGGCATGATGTTCATGGCAGGCGAGCCGATGAAGCGTGCGACGAAAAGATTGTCGGGCCTGTCGTAGAGGTCGATCGGCGAGCCCACCTGTTCCACATGGCCCTTGTTGAGGACAACGATCTTGTCGGCGAGCGTCATCGCCTCGACCTGGTCGTGCGTCACATAGATCATCGTCGTGTCCGGCATCTTCTCGTGCAGGCCGGCGATCTCGATCCGGGTCTGGACGCGCAGCGCCGCATCGAGGTTGGAGAGCGGTTCGTCGAAGAGGAAGACCTTCGGGTTGCGGGTGATAGCCCGGCCGATCGCGACACGCTGTCGCTGGCCGCCGGACAGCGCCTTGGGCAGGCGGTCGAGATAATCCTCGATCTGAAGGATGCGCGCAGCCTCGCGGATGCGCTTGTACCGCTCGTCCTTGGTCGTCCCCTTATCGAGCTTCAGGCCGAAAGCCATGTTCTCGTAGACCGTCATATGCGGATAGAGCGCGTAGGACTGGAACACCATGGCGATGCCCCGTTCCTTGGGGCTCTTGTCGTTGACGGTCTTGCCGTCGATCTCGAGCGTGCCGCCGGTGATGTCCTCCAGCCCCGCGATGAGACGTAACAGGGTCGACTTGCCACAACCCGACGGTCCGACGAACACAATGAATTCGCCTTCCTCGATCTGAAGATCGATACCGTGCAGGACCTTCACTGCGCCGAAGGCCTTCTCGACCTTGGTGAGCTTGACGCTGGCCATGCTGAACTTCCTCCCGTCGATCTTTCGTTTTCTCTGTTAGCGCGTAACGCGGGCGATGAAGCCGTCATGGGCGGCAAGCCGGACCCTGTCGCCGTCGAGCAAGCCACCGAGAAGGTCGAAGGTCTGCTCCGTGACGGCCATCCCCTCCGGCACCGTAAAGCTCGCCGGCGTATCGCCCAGATTGAAGACGCAGAGCGAGCGTTCCCCCTCCCCTTCGCGGAGCATTGCGAGAATGCCGGGCTCGGCGTCGAGGAAAGTGAGCGTGCCGGTGACCAGCGAAGGCGAGGATTTCCGGTATGCGATCAGCCGCCGATAGAAGGCGAGAAGCGAATCCGGATCGTCTTCGGCGGCGGCAACACCGAGCGCGAGATGTTCGCCCGGAACCGGCAGCCAGGGATCGCCATCGGAAAAGCCGCCATTCCGGTTGTCGGAGACCCAGACCATGGGGGTGCGGCAGCCGTCGCGGGTCTTCACGTCCGGCCAGAGCGCGATGCCCGACGGGTCGACCATCTGGTCGTAGGGGATTTCGGCCTCGGTCAGCCCGAGCTCCTCGCCCTGATAGATGCAGACCGAGCCGCGCAGGGTCATCAGGATCGCGGCCGCAAGTTTCAGAACCTGCTCCGGATCGGCTGCCCCGTCCGCCCAGCGCGAGGCATGGCGCACGACATCATGGTTGGAAAAGGCCCAGCAGGCCCAGCCGTCGGGTCCGGCGTTCTCGAACCGCTCGATCACGTTTCGAATGGTTTCCGGGGCTGGGATGCCGCCGGACAGGAATTCGAAGGCGTAGCACATCTGCAGCTTGTCGCCGCCGGAGGTGTACTCCCCCATCAGTTCGATGCCCGTCGTCCGCTCGCCGATCTCGCCGACGGCGACCGCGCCGTATTCGTCGAGAACGCTTCGCATCTCCGTCAGGAAATCGAGGTTTTCCGGCCGGTTCCGGTCGTGGACATGGTGCTGGTAATTGTAGGCGTCGGAACGCGGCGTATAGACTTCCGAGCGCATCTCCTCGGGAAGCGGCGGATTGTCCTTCAGTTCGGCATCGTGGAAGTAGAAGTTCGCCGTATCGAGCCGGAACCCGTCGACGCCGCGCTCCAGCCAGAAACGCATCTCGCCGAGGAGCGCTGAGCGAACGTCGGGATTATGGAAGTTCAGGTCCGGCTGCTCGATCAGGAAGTTGTGGAGGTAGTATTGCCGCCGCCGCGAATTCCAGCGCCAGGCCGGCCCCGAAAAGACAGACAGCCAGTTGTTGGGCGGCGTGCCGTCCTCCTTCGGATCGGCCCAGACATACCAGTCGGCTTTGGGGTTGTCGCGGCTCTGCCGGCTTTCCTCGAACCAGGGGTGCTTGTCGGAGGAATGGGAGATCACCTGATCGATGATCACCTTCAGCCCCAGCGCGTGAGCCCGTTCGAGGAGGGCGTCGAAATCGGCGAGCGTGCCGAAGATCGGATCGACATCGCGATAATTCGCGACGTCATAGCCGAAATCCTTCATGGGCGAGGTAAAGAACGGCGACAGCCAGACCGCATCGACGCCGAGCGAGGCGACATGGTCCAGCCGCCGGGTGATGCCGGCGAGATCGCCGACACCATCGCCGTTCGAGTCCTGAAACGAGCGCGGATAGATCTGGTAGATCACCGCGCCGCGCCACCAGTCCGGGTCCCGGATCAGCTGGCCTGTCGCAGAGAGCTGGGTGTTGTGAGCCTGATCAAGCACGGGTTCGAACGACCTCGCTGGATTGCGGATTGAAGATCAGCCCTTCACGCCGCCGGCGGTCAGGCCGGATACGATCTTGCGCTGGAAGATGAGGACGAGAACGATCAAAGGCACGGTGACGATGACCGAGGCCGCCATGATCGTGCCCCACGGGATCTCCTGCTCGGAAGCGCCCGAAAGAAGCGCGATCGCGACCGGCACGGTGCGCGTGTCGTTGTTCGACACGAAGGTCAGCGCGAAGAGAAACTCGTTCCAGGCCGCGATGAAGGCGAGGAGCCCCGTCGTCACCATGGCCGGCCACATCAGTGGCAGGAACACCTTGGTGACGATGACGACGGGCGAGGCGCCATCGACGATCGCCGCTTCCTCGATCTCCACCGGAAGGTCCCGCATGAAGGTGGTCAGCACCCAGACCGTGAAGGGCAGGGTAAAGATCATATAGGCGAAGATCAGCGAGAAGAGCGTGTTGTAGAGGCCGACCGAGCGGATCATCTCGAAGAGACCCGCCAGCACGGCGATCTGCGGAAACATCGAGACCGCGAGGATCGTCAGAAGCAGGAGCCCCCGGCCGCGAAAATGGATGCGCGAAAGCGCATAGGCCGCCGTCACCGCCAGGAAGAGCGAGATGACCACCACCGTCACCGCGACGATGACGGAGTTGAGAATGTTCAGCGGAAAGACGCCGTTCGTCAGAACGTCGCGATAATTGGCGAGGGAGAATTGGGTCGGCAAATAGTTCACGTCGAACAGGGCCGTACCGGATTCGAAGCTCGTCAGGATCGCGTAGTAGAACGGAAAGATCGAGAAGACGACGATGAAGACGACGAGGGCATAAAAGCCCACCCGTTTTGCGATGGCTTCCATGTCAGCGCCCTTTCCCGCCGAGATCGAGCTTGGCGACCTTGATATAAAGGAGCGTGATCATCGCGATCACCAGGAACAGGAATGTCGAGGCCGCCGAGCCATAGGCGAACTTGTCGAACTGGAAGAGGTTCTCCTGGGCAAAGACCGACATCGTCTTGGTATCGGTGTTGTTGGGCGTCAGCACATAGATGAGATCGAAGATGCGCAGGGCATCGAGGGCGCGGAAGATGACCGCGACGAGGATGGCCGGCCGGATCAGCGGCAGCGTCACCCTCCAGAACACCTTGACCGGGTTGATGCCGTCGATCCTGGCGGCCTCGTAGACATCGCCCGGCACCATCTGCAGGCCGGCGAGGATGAGGAGCGCCATGAAGGGCGTCGTCTTCCAGACGTCGACGATGATCACCGCCCACATCGCCGTGTCGGGATCGGCCGTCCATGCGACCGGCGAGGAGATGATACCGACCGTCATCAGCATGTCGTTGAGAATGCCGAACTGGTCGTTCATCATCCAGCCCCACATCTTGGCCGAGACGATGGTCGGGATCGCCCAAGGGATGAGGACGGCGGCACGCACCAGGCTACGGCCCTTGAATTCGGCGTTGAGGACGAGAGCGAAGGCGAGGCCGAGCACCGTCTCGATCGAAACCGAGATCGCGGTGTAGTAAACGGTGTTCCAGACGGCGTTCCACCACTGGCTGTCGAAGAAGAGGCCGAAATATTCGCCCTCCCCGTCGCCATAGTCGACATATTCCCAATAATTGCGGAAGCCGACCCATTCGGCTCCTTCGATATTGGAAAGGCTCGCATTGGTGAAGGAATAATAGATCGTCTGAAGAAGCGGCCAGCCGGCGACGAGGACGAGAACGAGCAGCATCGGCGTCAGGAAGAGCCAGGCTGATCTCAGCCGCTCGCGCGAGAGATTGGAGCGCGCCGCAGGTCGCTCCTCCGCCTCGATCGCCTTCTTGGTCGGCGGGGCTCCCATCGAAACATTCGCCATGTCATCCTCCCGAACGCGCACTCCCGAACGCGAAATGCATTCCCTTGAGACAGCCGCGAAGGCCGCGCTTCTCCGAGCGCTTAGACCTTGTGAGTTGTCCTGCCGCGAGCGGCGCGATACCGCGCCGCTCGCGATGGCCCGTTACGAGGCCTCATCCTGCCGCCGGACACATGAATCGACCTTGGTTCGTTTCTCGTCCGGTGAACGGCTCAGACGCCGCTCGGGCTGCCGGCGACCCTCAGAAACCGTTGGTTTCAAGGGTCCGCCGGTCTTATTCCCAGCCGCTACGCTTCAAGCGGCGAAGGCGCTTTTCCAGCTGGTCGAGATTGCCGGCGGCATCGCCGCGTCCCGAAAGCGTCTCGTTGACGGCGGTCCAGAATTCCTTCGAGACCTCGTTGTATTGCCCCTTGGTGGGTGCGGAGGGACGCGGTACCGCGCTTTCCACGACCGTGTCCCATTCGGCGACGATCGGCTGCGCCTTGGCGATTTCCGGGTCGTCGTAGAGGCTCGGGATCGTCGGCAGCCGCGCGGTCGAAAGCGCGCGTTCCCTCTGCGACTGCTCCGAGGTGAGGAATTTCACGAGTTCGATCGCGGCGTCCTGGTGTTCGGAATATTGCGAGACGGCCAGGTTCCAGCCGCCGAGGCAGGCAGCGGACTCGCCGCCTTCGCCAGCGGGAAGCGGCGCGACGTCGAACTTGCCCTTCACGGCGGAATCATCGCCATTGCCCAGCGGATAGGCATAGGGCCAGTTGCGCATGAAGACGGCGTTGCCGGTCTGCCAGACGCCACGTGACTCCTCTTCCTTGTAGGAGAGAACGCCTTGCGGAGCGATCGTGCCGATCCAGCCCTTGGCCTGTTCCAGAGCGTCGGCGGCCTTCTCGTTGTTGATGGTGATTTCGCCGTTCTGGTCGACGATCGTCCCACCGCCATGGGAGGCGACCCATTCGAGCCCGTCGCAGGTGAGGCCCTCATAGGGCGCGCCCTGGAAGACGAAGCCGTTCATCTGGGTATTGCCGGCCTCGCGCTCGGCGTCCTGGATTTCCTTGGCGGTCGCCTCAAGCTCTTTCCAGGTCTTCGGCACCTCCATGCCATATTTTTCCAGAAGGTCCGTGCGGTAATAGAGCGCCGGCGCGTCCGTATACATCGGGAAGGCGACGAGCTTGCCGTCGACCGTCTGGGACTGGATCACCGAGGGAAGATGCTGGTCGACGCGGTCGGCCATCGCCTCGGAAAGATCGACGAGATTGGCCGCGAGCTGCGGGGCCCAGATCACATCGGTCCGGTAGACGTCGATATCGGCGTTCTGCGCGGCGAGCCACAGACGATACTGGCCGAACTGGTCGGTGGTCGAGGCCGGCATCTCGACGATCTTCACCGTGTGGCCGGTCTCTTCCGTGAACTTGGAAAGCTGGTTGCGCATCTCCTCGACATCCTTGCCGATGGAGCCGAGCGCGACGGAGAGCTCGACCGCAAAGGCCGGTTGGGCGGCCAGCATGGTGCTGAGTCCCAGTCCCAGTGCGAGTGCTGAAAGTCGCATCTTATCGTTTCCTCCCGTTTGAGAGATCGGTGCGAACATCTCCTCCGCCGCAACCGACCCCGATTGATCTTCGATCCCGAAACATTCCTTTCGCATCTGGTCGAAAGGCGTTTCACGCTTTCGACGACTGGCCAGATCCTACACTATCAAGCGCCGTTCGCCGACATTCCAAGCCCTCCGATTGCAGATTACGCGCAGTCGGAGCATCCCCTCAGGGCCGGACCGCTCGTCAAGATGCCCGGCGCTGCTCGATGTCATGGGCCTCCACCGGGACATCGGTGCCAAGACCCGTCTCGATCATCCGCTTCTCGGCATCGGAGACGAAACAGAGATCGAGCGTCTTCTGAACCTCGGCCGCGCGCCGGAAGCTCGGCTCTCCCGTCACACCCGCGCGCAGAGCATCGGCAAAGCGCTGTTCGTTGCGCGGCGTCGGCTCGCACTCCATACGCTCCCATGTCGCTTTGTGAATGTTGTCGCCGAGGCAGGCATCGAGGGTCGAATCGAACTGATTGGCCCAGACGCGCAGGGCGCCGCGGTCGCCGTAGATCGTGAGATGCAGATCGTTGAAATTGCCCGTCGCATAGCGCGACATGTGGACGACGCCGATCGCGCCGTTCGCAAGCTCCACGGTCATCGCGACGGAATCGTTGACGTCCAGCTTGTACGCACCGATCGCCCCGCCTTCTGCCTTGTCGAATGTCTTCATCCGCGCCTGTAGCGCGGCGATTTCGAGACCCGATCCGAAGGTGACGAAGTCGAGAAGGTGAATGCCGATATCGCCGAGAACGCCTTTCGAGCCATGGGCACCCGAAAGGCGCCAGAGCCAGCGCTCCTCGGTGCGCCAATCGCCCCAATGCGTTCCCGTCAGCCAGCTTTGCAGATAGTTGGCATCCACATGCCGAACCGAGCCGATCTCGCCGGCCTCGACCATCAGGCGCGCCCTCTGGATGGCGTGGGCGTTGCGATAGGTGAGGTTGACCATGTTGATGACGCCGGCCTTTTCCGCCGCCGCCGTCATCACCATCGCGTCCTCATAGGTGGGCGCAAGGGGTTTTTCGCAGAAAACGTGCTTCTTTGCCGCCAGAAGCTCGAGCGTCGTCGCCATGTGGACGGCATCGGGCGTCGAGTTCACCGCCGCATCGAATTCGCCCCAGGCGATCGCCTCGCCAAGGCTTGCGAAACTGCGGGCAATGCCATGAACCTCGGCAAAGGCCGCCGCGCGCTCGCCATTCATGTCGACCGCCGCGACGATCTCGATACTGTCGATCTCGCCGAATTTTTCGGCATGGCGGGCCGCGATGCCGCCCGTGCCGAGGATGATGAGCCGGTCCTTGTGCGTATCGCTCGCGCTCATCGGTAACCTGCCTCGCCCGCCTTGTGCAGGGCCGCGCCCTTCGGCTCCAGCTTTTCCGGTGCCTTGTCGTAAGGCACGTTCGGAGCCTTGGAGACATCCTTCCAGGGTTTTGCCGGGTTATAGGCCCAGCGGACCGCGTTGCGCAGGACCTGCGCGACGCTTTCGTCCTTGTAGATCGGATAGGTCTCGTGCCCCGGCGCGAAATAGAAGATACGTCCGGCGCCGCGCTGATAGGTCAGCCCCGAGCGGAACACCTCTCCGCCCTCGTACCAGGAGACGAACAGGGTCTCCAACGGCTCGGGAACCAGGAAGGGCTCGCCATACATTTCCGAATGGGGAAGCTCGATCGACGGGCCGATGCCTTGCGTGATCGGGTGCGAGGGATTGATGACCCAGAGCCGCTCGCGCTCACCGGCCTCGCGCCAGCGCAGCGAGCACGGTGTTCCCATCATCCGCTTGAAGATCTTCGAGAAATGGCCGGAATGGAGGATGATCAGCCCCATGCCCTCGGCAACGCGCTGCTGGATCCGGTCGACAACCGCGTCGGACACCTCGCCATGGGCCTTGTGACCCCACCAAAGGAGAACGTCGATCTCATCGAGGCGCGATTGCGATAGGCCGTGCTCGTCCTCCTGAAGGGTCGCCGTCGAGACATCGATCGTCTCGTCCACCGACAAAGCCCGCGCGATCTCGTTGTGGATGCCGTCCGGATAGACCTCCTGAACGGTGGCGTTGTTCTGCTCGTGGATAAATTCGTTCCACACGACGGTACGAATTGCCATCGCTTGTATCCTCCTCCCGATTTCTGGCCTTTTCGGCTCTCCCATGCTCATCGTGCATCAGCTCATCCCGTTTGTCAAAGCGCTTTGAAAGGAAATTTAAGCGCTTTGATTGACGTGCTGATGTCGATGGTGCGATTTTCGGAGCCCGGGATCACGGGTGGGAGGCACGATGCCGACATCGTCGGGAGGCGGGAGGGAACGGATGGGACTGAAGGACATCGCCAGCGAGCTCGGACTGTCGCTCACGACCGTCAGCCGGGCGCTGAACGGCTACCCGGAGGTGGGCCTCGAAACACGCCGGCGGGTTCGCGAGGCGGCCGAACGGTTGAACTATCGGCCCAATGCCGTGGCCAAGCGGCTGGCGACAGGCCGCGCCAACGCCTTCGGCGTCGTCGCCCCGCTCTCGCGCCAGACCCTGGCAAGCCCGATCGTCACGGATTTTCTCACCGGCGTGTCGGAAAAACTGGCCGAGGACGGGCTCAACCTCGTCTTTACCCAGGTCAAGGAAGGGCATGAGCGCGAAGGCTGTGAAAAGCTCATTGCCAGCGGCACGGTCGACGGCCTCATTCTCTTCTCGCCGCTGATGGAGAACGAGCGGACCGCCGCGCTTGCCGCGCTCGACTTTCCGATGGTCATCCATGGCCGTCCACTTCACGGCACGGTGGTGCCCTCGCTCTCGATCAACAACCGAGCCGCCTTCCAGACGGCAGCCGAATATCTCCTGTCGCGCGGCCATCGTCGGATCGGGCTTCTCAATGGCGACGAACACCAGACCTATGCGATCGATCGGCGGGACGGGGTCGAAAAGGCGATCGCCGGCACGACGGACGCCCGCCTGATTCTCGCCGCATCCGGCGACATGACCTTCGAAGTCGGACGCGAAATCATGCTCGACTGTCTCGCGCGCAGCGAGACGAGCACGGGTTCGCAGACGTCGGAGCGGCCGACGGCGCTACTGTGCTCCTCCATACTCCTCGCGCTCGGCGCCGTCGCTGCCTTGCGGGAACGGGGGCTGGACGTGCCGAAAGACGTATCGATCATCGCCCATGACGATCAGGTCGCCGCCCTCCCCCCGATCATGACGGTTCCTTCGCTGACGACGACGACCTCCTCGATCAGGGCGGCCGGACGACGCATCGCGGAAATCCTGCACGATCGCATCCAGGGTGTCCTTCCGGCAAACTATTCCGAAGTCTGGGAGACGGAGCTCGTCGAACGCGGCTCCGTCCGCCAGCTCGATTGATGCCGGGAGACGAAGGGCTCAGGCACCACTCAGGCTACGCGCGCCATGGCACCTGCGGCAAGCCTCACGGCCTTTCGGACACTTGCGAACGAATGTCCTTCCCGTCCCCCGGTTCGACCCCCGTCATGGAGGCCTTCCAGTCCTTCAGGAACCGTTGCTTCTTGCGGTCGTCGAGCCAGGTCAGGAGATCGGGCCTGAGGCGGATCGGCAGGAGCGCGGCGCCGCCCGAAAGCTGACTGGCGAGAACGCCCGTCTCGACCGGATCCTCGCTGCCGACGGGATCGAGCGAGCTCTCGTCTCTCAGCGTCGATTGCCCTTCGGGCGAAAGAAGAAATCGCACGAAGCTCTTGGCCTCGCTGGGGTGGTCGGCCGAGCGCGTCACGAAGACAGAGCGGGTGAAGACCAGCGCGTAATCGCGAAGGAGCAGAAGGGAAAGGCGCGGATTGTCCGCAACCATGCGGTTCGCGTAGGACCCGATCACATTATAGGCGAGGACGAGATCGCCGGACGCGATGTCGTCGATCATCTCGCCCGTGCAGCAATACAATCGCGCATGGGCGCGACCGAGAGATTCCACGAGCCGCGAGGCCTGATAGCCGCGCTGGGCGTCCTGGGTCGCGAACATGTAGCCGACGCCCGAAACCGTGACATCGTATGTCCCGACCCGCCCTTCGAAGAATGCGGGATCGTCGCGCAGCATGCCGGCTAGGTCGGAGCGGGAGACCGGCAGGTCGCGTCCCGCGAAGGCCTCGCGATCATAGACGAGCGCCACGGGCTCTCTGGTGAAGCCGAAAAGCTCGTCGCGCCAGCGCGACCAGCCCGGTGTCTCGGGAACATCGTCCACAGGCGCTGCATAGCCGGCGTTCACGAGATCGACCTGAAGATCCATGGAGGACGACATCACGAGATCGGGCAAGTGGTCGGCATCGAGGACGGCCTTGTAGAGTTCGGCCGTGTTGAACTCGGTGTAGTCGATGTCGATCGAAGGATTGAGCGCCTCGAAGCGTTGGATGACCGGTTCGATCGCCTCCCGATCCGTCGCGCTCCAGATTTCGAGCACGGTCCGCTCCTGCGCCACGGCCTGCGGCCGAAACGCCATATGTGCGATGGCGAGGCCGAAGACGGCGGCGACAACACTGAGGACGGCGACCCGAAGCTTCGTCATGACCGATCCCTTTCCGTGGGCGCGACCGACAGGCGCATGACGCATCGCAGCCCGCACGGCTCTGCGTCCTGCAGCTCGAAATGGCCGCCATGGCTTTCAGCCACCGCTACGACGATGGACAGGCCGATGCCGGAGCCCGAACCGGTCGAATAGAACCGTTCGAGAACCCGCAGCTTGTCTTCGTCCGGCACGCCCGGTCCGCGATCCTCCACCGAGATCTCATAGGCCTCGATCGCGCCATCGTCTCCACTCACGGGTGTCAGGCCGATGGTGATCTCGTTGTCCTTCGATCCGTGACGGATCGCATTGTCGATCAGATTGCGCAGGGCTTCGCGAATGGCGACGGCGTCGCCCGCGATCACCGCCGGCTGCCGGTCGTCCGGCAGATCGACGCCGAATTCGATGTCCTCCACCCCGTTGCCCTTGTCTCGCACGCTCTCTTCGAGAAGGCGCAGGATCACCTCGCGCAAGTCGACGGGCGCGAACATCTCCCGGTCGCTGCGATGGATCACCATGGCATGGCTGAGAAGCTGGTTGGTCATGCGCACCGTCCGCCCGGCCTGTTCGCGGGCTCGCCGAAGCTGTGCGGTATCGACCTGATCCCCACGGTCGGCCGCATCGAGATGGGTCTGCAGCATGGCCAGCGAGGTGCGCGTCTGGTGGGCGACATCGGCGATGAAGGTTTCGGCCTGTTTGCGCGACTGACCGAGGCGGCGCATGAAACCGTTGATCGCGGCGATCAGTCCCTCGATTTCGCGGGGCGGCTCGGCGCGCAGGGGCTCGAGGTCGAGGGGCTGACGGTCACGGATATCCCGTTCGATCCCGGCCAGTGGCCGCATGGCAAGGCCGATCCCGATGCGGGCGATGACGATGCCGGCGAGCGAGAGCGCGGCAAGCGGCACGATGCCCTTCAGCATCAGGTCCCTCTGCATCGCATCGCGCGCCCGGCGCGTCTGGCCGATCTGCACACCGACCCATTGCGGTGCGACCGCGCCGGGAAGCACCCGGCCATTGACCACGAACCGGACCGGCTCTCCGCTATAGTCCTGATCGAAGAACATGGCATCCTGGCGGGGCTGGTCGCCATGGGCGATCCAGTCACCCGGCAGGTCGGAATCGCCGGTCAGGGTCCGCCCGTTTTCGTCGATGACCCGGTAGAAGATCCTGTCGCTTTCGTTGAGCGCCAGAATTTCAAAGGCCGATGGCGGCAGATCGATCTCGATCCCGTTCGGCGCAACGGTGATGCGCTCCAGCATGGAGATCGCCGCACCCCGCAGAAGCAGATCGTAGGTTTCGTTGGCGGCGGTACGGGCATAGGCCCAGACGCCAAAAGCAAGAAGGGTGATGAGGACGAAAAACGCCACGAAGGACACGGCGAGAAGGCGGCGGCGCAGCGAATATCGTCGCTGGAACAAGCCATCGACGAGATCAAACATCCCGCATGCTCGCGATATAGCCGAGGCCGCGAATGGTGCGGATATCGATTGGCGCGCCCTCCAGCTTGCGGCGCAGGCGGGTCAGGATCTGCTCGACGGCGTTGAGGCTCGGGGCCTCCTCGAAGCTGTAGATGCCGTCCGCCACCTGCTCCTTCGTGACGACCCGATCGAGATTGCCGAGAAACAGCTCGAGCACCTGGAGCTCGCGCGTGCGCAGTTCGAGGTCGACCCCGGCAAGACTGGCCCGGCGGGCGGCGCGATCAAAGGCAAAATCGCCATTCACGAAGAGATTGGACGCTTCGCCGGAGCGCCGACGCACGAGCGCCCGGCAGCGGGCGGCAAGTTCCCGGAAATCGAAGGGCTTGACCATGAAGTCGTCCGCGCCGACATCGAGACCGATCACGCGATCCTCGATCTCGGAGCGAGCCGTCAGCACGAGAACAGGCGTGCGGTCGCCGCGCAAGCGCATCGAGCGCAGGATTTCGTAGCCATTGCGCGAGGGCACATTGATGTCGAGGATCACGAGATCGAAACTCGCATGGCGCAGAAGCGCCTCGGCCTCCCCGCCGTCCCGCTCGTGGTCGACCGCATGGCCCTCGGCTTTCAGTCGCTCGACCATTGCGGCCGCAAGCTCCCGATTATCCTCCACGATCAGCGTGCGCATCGGGCCTCCCTTCCCTGGCGCTTCATGACGGGCAGACTTTTCCTCCCATGTCAGTTTGGTGTCAGCGAGCCGTCAGACCGTTGTCAGCTGCGGGGGTTAGCCATGTCAATGGGAGTGAGGATTTTCCGTCAGGACGTTGGCAGGGCATCGATGCCCGCGGTGTCGCACCTTTTTTAAGGTGAAGCGTGGCTTTTTCGGCC